>JAZSJS010000090.1:0-5913 GCA_045534435.1 Eubacteriales bacterium | reverse complement strand
GGTATCCTTGCCAAAAAGCTGTTCCTTCATGATTGGCGCATGCCATGCGGGAAGCGTTGAAAGAATTCCAAGAGCTGCTTCGGTATCGCCTGCGGCATGAAGAAGCTTTGCTTTCATATTGATTGCCTCAGCACGCAGGTCATCTTGCGTGCACCCGTCTAAAATACAATCGCACAACTGTACCAATTCGTCCTTGTTTTTCAGTAAAGTTTCAGCGTCATTTCCGGCACTTCCTCCTGCTATATCCCACATATACTTATTCATAATGCGATAATCGTGGGGATATTTCTTTCGTGCATTGACAATCAACTCCTTGCCTTCAGCAAATCTTCCTTCTACATACAGCCGCTGATATTCTGCGAGTATTTTATCTACATCTGCCTTGGCTTTCGCTTCATCATATCCTAAAAGTTCGTCAACGGTAACGCCGAATATTTCTGCAAGCGGAAACAACATCGTAATATCAGGATAGGTATTTTTGGCTTCCCATTTACTTACTGCTGCCGTTGAGATAGTCAAAAGCTCCGCAAGTTGCTCTTGCGTCAATCCTTTGGCAAGGCGCAAACGTTTAATATTCATTCCAATGTTCAGTTCCATTATGATTCTCCTTGTAAGTAAAGTAAACGGGCCCGTTTCTGATTATATTATATCATAAATCTGAGCATTTACAAGCGAAGTATAGGCAACAAGAATTTAACTAACGGTTAATTATTTTGAACGTCAGCAAAAATTCAGCCTGGGCAAGGAAACTCCCTGCCGAGGCCTTTAAGGTTACTCTATCAACAGACGAAGAATATTTTTGAAAAAGGGTAGATTTTTCTAAACAAATGTGATATAATATATAATCGATGAAAAAGAGCTCAACCATAAGGATATTTGTGAGAGTATCAATCCTACCCTCATATCTGAATGATTTTACTCTCGCGTAGTCAAAATTCATTTGAAAGAAGGCATATTCCATGACTCAAACAGCAAGCATCTTTTTGAGTTTATCCATCGCTCTGCTTGCAGGTCTGCTTTTATCAAGAGCTGCCAAGCTCGTAAAGCTACCTGCCGTTACCGCATACCTGATTGCAGGCGTTTTGATCGGACCGTTCGTGCTCGGCGCACTTGACGTTTCGGGAATCGGCATCACCTCGGAACAGATCGAGGGCTTCGGCTTGATTGCCGACCTTGCGCTTGGCTTTATCGCATTCTCCATGGGCAACGAGTTCAGACTCTCCCAGCTCAAAAAGATCGGTAAGCAGGCAACCGTTATCGGTGTGTTTCAAGCAGTGATCACCACTGTTGTGGTTGACGTTGCTTTGATCGCACTTCACTTTGCAATGCCCAACACGCTCTCCATGCCTGCGGCAATCGTTCTCGCTTCTGTTGCAACCGCGACGGCTCCCGCCGCCACACTGATGGTTGTCAAGCAGTACAAGGCGAAGGGCCCGGTTACGGACGTTCTCCTTCCCGTCGTTGCTCTGGACGATGCGGTTGGTCTTATTATTTTTGCCATCTCCTTCGGCGTTGCAAGATCTATGAGCACGGCAGGTGTCAGCACCCTCGCGATTATCCTTGAGCCCTTGCTTGAGATCGCTCTCTCGCTCCTGCTCGGATTTGTGATGGGCTTGCTCTTTACTCTTTGCGAAAAGTATTTTCATTCCCGCTCCAAGCGCATGGCGGTTTCGGTCACCTTCGTGATGATGACCGTTGCGATCTCCGGCTTGAAGTTTGAGGTTGGAGGGGTACATATCGGCTTTTCTTCCTTGCTTGCTTGCATGATGCTCGGAACTGTGTTCTGCAACATCTGTGAGGTTTCCGAGGAGCTGATGGATAGAGCCGACAGATGGACAACTCCCATTCTGATCCTGTTTTTCGTGATCAGCGGTGCCGAGCTTGACCTCTCGGTGCTCTCACAATGGGCTGTCGTGCTTGCTGGTATCGTTTACATCGTCGCACGCTCTATCGGCAAATATTACGGTGCCAATATCAGCGCAAGGATGACCAAATCCGACCCTAACATTGTGAAATATCTCGGTATCACCTTGTTGCCGCAGGCAGGCGTTGCGCTCGGTATGGCGCTCAAAGCTGTCGAGCTTGGACCCGATGGTGCGATCGTCCGCAACATTACGCTGTTCGCCGTTCTGATCTATGAGATCGTTGGACCGTTCCTCACCAAGATGGCACTGACAAAAGCAGGCGACATCAAGGAAGAAGGACGCAAGAGCGCACGTGAAGAACACCTTGCCATGAAGGCTCAAAGAAAACAACACCAAGGCTCTTCAAACCATACATAAAAGAAAGAAGCAACGAATTTCGCTCGTTGCTTCTTTCTGATTGGTTGAGAAAATCCCTCCCGAGACTTTGGTCATAACAATGGATTGATTTTTTATTCTTGAGAAGACGTTTCGATTTTTTTCTGCTCTCTATGTGCCGCAGAGATCACGAACTGCAAGAGGACGAGAAGGACTGCCATCAGCCCCGCGACGAGAAGCAGAGCGGGGACGTAGCTCCCGAAAATGTCATAACAAAGGTTGAAGGCAGGGGCGCCAACGGCGTATCCCGCGGTATTCATTGAAACGAAAATTCCGAGCATCTTCGCATAGGAGCGATTGCCGAACAGATCCGATGCATACAGCGGAAGCATCACGGTTTCAAGAGGAAGCGCAAACTGCCCGACGACCGTGAACGCAACGGCAAGGGCAATCCCCGTTTTGTTGCCTTGTACCATGGCAAGCATCAGCGTCGAAATGATGGCAAGTGCGGTGCACAGTGTTGCTGATGTGCGCAGACCGAATTTATCATACAGAAAGCCCGTCAGGAACTTTGCCGCCGCAAGAAGGAGTGCGCCGAAGGAGAGCATTCCCGTCACGGCAGAATAATCAATGCCGACGTCCTTATAGTGCATTGCCACAATACCGTGACTCCCCTGCAAAATCAGTCCCGAACAAAAGATACAGAGGCAGATACCCCAGAAATACCATTTGTGTATTGCATCGGAAAATTCGATTCCCACCCAATCCTTGCCGCGACTTTTGTTACTTTGGTTGGGGGTTTTTACAGATGACTTTTTGGGGGAATTTCGGAAGAAAATCAGAACGATGACAGCAGTCACCGCAATCACGATCGCGATCATACGATAGGCGTTTCGGTAGCTTCCCACGACGTTCACGTCGATCATTCTTCCCACCAGTTGGATGGCGATCGATCCACCGATACCGTTTGAGGCAAGAATCATTCCCATCACGGTTCCTTTGCGCTCAGGACACCAAAGTCCGACAACGTAACCGACCATCGTTGTGGTCGTCCACGCAAACCCAAGGCCCAGAAGAGTTCCGGCGATATAAATTTGCCAGAGTTCGGTTGCAAAGGAATACAAAAGCGTTGCCGAAACCAGTGAAAGAAAGCCTGCAGAGATCAGTTTTCTCGGCCCGAATTTGACTACAAGAATGCCAAAAAAAAGGTTGACCACCGCAGTCGTAATATAACGACAGCTTTCCCCAATGGCAACAAGGCTTCGCTCTGTGCCGAGCTCCTTGGCGATCTCATCCGGAAACAGCGACTTGGTCGAGCTGGCGAAGCCAAGGCAAACGAGCACCATCAAAAAGCAAACGCTGATGATGATTCGGGTATAATCGAAATTTCGTTTCATCCCTCTTTCGCCCTTTCTTGTTTTGATTTGACCTCGGCAAGGATTGTCCTTGCCGAGGTCTTTTCAACGACGGATTTTTTATTGCTTTGCAAGCTCGGTAAGCATTTTCTTACCCTGCGCGATGATCAGCTCGGCAACGCCTGCTTTGAAGATCGAGCTTCTTGCCTCGTAGCCGCCCTCGTCATAGGCATCCTTCATGGGGAAGTAGCCCTCCGAGCCGTTGACGAGACAGCAGGGAATGATCAGATCAAAGCCCTCGGTGTCCTTGATGGCGCGGCCGATACCGTTGAAGGGTTCACCGGGAATCCCGAAGAACGCCACCTTGCCGATTGCCACGGCGGTAAAGGAGACGGGGAAGCCGGCGGGACCGTTTTGCAGACGGATCATACGTCCTGCCTCTGCAACAACGGTGGTCAGCATCATACCTTCGAAGGGAATCTCCGCGTCTCTTCCTGCAAGGTGAAGGGCGTTGATGCGCTTTGCCTCGATTACTTCCTCTGGGGTGGGCATGTTTGAGGGAATTTCCACTGTTTTTTCGAGGAAACGGATCTTGTCGACCTCGTCCACGTATGCGACCTTATCAAAAACCTGAAGGACTGCACCGGCTACCACGCGTCCCATGTAACGGGCATGACCGTAGCCACGCGATACGTCATCAAAGTCCATAAACATATCGTTGAGGAAGCCGGGGGCGGGATGTACATTCACGTGGTTGACGTCGCCCTGCGCGCCGTTGAAGAAGATGCAGTCGACGTTGTCAAGCGCCTTTTCCACAGTACGGCACAAAAATCCGGGCCAGTCGGCGGAGATCAGATTGCCGCCCACCACATCGGGGTGATCGGCATAGTTGACCATCACCACACTGCTGCCGCCCTCGCGGTCAAAGCGCACCACGCTGACGCGCTCGTCGAGCTCGCCGATGGGAGCCACGATGTCGGGGTTATTGACACCGGGGTTGGTGCGCACGCTGCCGTCCTTCATGCGGAAACGGCGAATGAAGGCGATGTTGCTTGCTTTGCCGACGCCATAGCCCATGCGCGCGCTCTTGCGATCCTCCATTGCAGTCACTGCGGCATCCACCAGGCGCTGACCCAGGAATTTTTGATAATCCAGAATTTTCTGTGCTACTTCAGAGGAAGTCTTGCCGCTCGATTTGATTTCGGAATCGGGATCCACGTAAGGACCCGTGTGCGTGTGCTGACAGTGCACGTAGATTGCGGAAACCGGGACGCCGGTCGCTTCGGAGATCTGCTTGCGGTAGTTGTTCATGATGGGGGTTTGGATGTTCAGAAGGTCCAAAGCGATCAGAAGCACGGTGTCTTTACCCACGCTTACTGCGGTGGCACGCACGTGGAGATCATCCAGGACTCCCTCGGCGTAACGGGGAATGAAATACCCGGAAATGGAGATGCCGCGCATCGGGGTGATGTTCATACGGGAAAAACCTACGGAAAGCTGATTGCTCATAATGATTCTCCTTTTGACACACTTGGTGCCGTATTTTTTGATCGGTTTTGCATCATTATTATACTACAAAAAGAATGAGTTGTCAATATTTTTGTATGTTTCTGTCGCAGATGTCTTTGGATGTGTTTTGATGCAGGCTTTTTGTGCTTCCATGACAAAGGCTCAAAAAAGCTCGGGTTCTGCTTTCGGCGTGATTTTGAAGCAGAGCCCGAGTCGGATTATTTGATCGACGGGTGATCGTCGGTGGCGGGATTGTTGATCAGCTCGCCGTCCTCTGTGAAGCGCGAGCCGTGACAGGGGCAATCCCACGTGTGCTCAGCGCGGTTGTATTTGAGCGCGCACCCAAGGTGAGGACACCGCGGAGCCGTTGGCGTCAGCAATCCAACTGCCGATTCCCAGGCATTGAGGGCGAGCTGCGGGCGCAGGACGGTGCGAGAGGGGGAAAAGACGTTGGCACAGGGATTCGGCTTGCCCACGACGAGATCACAAAGGAGATTTGCCGCCGCCATGGCATTCGTCATTCCACATTTGTTGAAGCCTGTTGCCACATAGATGTCGGGGGTGGATTTGGCATACTGTCCGACGTAGGGAATCCCGTCGAGCGTCATGCAGTCCTGCGTTGCCCATCTGCAGACCGCCTCGGCGCTCGGATAATGCTCCTTTGCAAAGCGCTCCAGCTCCTGCCAGCAGCCCCCTTGCTTGCCCGTTCGGTGTCCGCCACCGCCCAGGAGCAAAAGCTCACCGTGATTTCGGAAGGAAAGCCCCATGTTCGATTCGTCCACGTACATTCCGTTCACATTCTGCGCTCC
>JAZSJS010000133.1:0-24321 GCA_045534435.1 Eubacteriales bacterium | reverse complement strand
CATTTGTTAAATCCCGTTGCAACGAAAACATCGGGTATGGAATCCGAAAATTGATCTAGGTAAGGAAGATCATCCAAAGTCATGCAATCCTGCGTTGCCCATTTGCCGACAATCTCGGCATTTTTGTAGTGCTTCTTTGCGAAGCCTTCAAGTTCCTGCCAACAACCTCCCTGCTTGCCCGTTCGGTGTCCGCCACCGCCCAGGAGCAAAAGCTCACCGTGATTTCGGAAGGAAAGCCCCGTGTTCGATTCGTCCACGTACATTCCGTTCACATTCTGCGCTCCCTTGAGCGCGATCACGTAGGATCGGTGCTGATAGAGCTTGAGAAAATATCCTCCGTGCTTGTTCAGAATGGGGAAATGGGTTGCCACGATCAGCTTTTTGAAGGAGATCGCGGATGCATTTGTGATCGCCCGATGGGGTTCGAGATTCACGACCTTGGTGTGCTCGTGGATCGGCAGATCCTTTGCGATCGCATATAAGAATTTCAACGGATGAAGCTGCGCCTGATTCTTCACACGCACAGCTCCTGCGACAGAGAAGGGAAGCTCACGTGCATTTGAAAGCTCCGCTCGGATGCCGAGGGTATTCAGCGCGATCACTTCCTTTTCGATTCTTTTGAGGTCTTGCAGGGAATAGACGCAAGAATCCTTCCTTTCAAAATCGCAGTCGATCTCGCGGCAGAGTCGGGCATATTCCCGAATCGCGTGGAGCTGCGTCTCCAGATAAAGCCTCGCACGCTCCTGACCGAATCGTCGGAGCAGCTTGTCATAGATCAATCCGTGCTGCAGAGTGATTTTTGCCGTCGTATCGCCTGTGACACCGCCGCAGATGCGATCGGCCTCCACCAAAAGACAGTCCACACCTGCGTTTTTCAGCTTGTATGCACACAAAATTCCCGCAATTCCGCCGCCGATCACAAGCACGTCGGTGCTTTTGTTGGTATCAAGAGCATCAAAAGTGAGTCGCGGCAGGTCCTGCTTCCAAACCGATTCCATTCTTCTTCCTCCGTGATTTTTATGGAATTAGTGTTTGCAGTTTCGGAAAGAATATGCGCCTCGGGATCAGAGAAGGCTTTGGGGCAATTCCGTTAGCAAGAAAACAGAATTGCCCCGTTTTTCGATTTCAAAAAGATTGTGAGTGGGATATAGCCGAGATCAGCTGGCCGGCTTCGACGTGGAAAGCCCGGCTTTTCGCATCAGCCTTTGCAGAAGCTCGGAGAGCGGAAGGATCAGAAATCCCACGCAGAGATTGGAAGCACCGTGCAACAGATCCCACGGTAGTCCCGCGATGATCCAGGCAATCGTTTGCTCTGTGTTGAAGCCGTAGATCAAGGCTTGCGCGGGAGCATAAAGCGTTCCGAACGCCAATCCGTGAAGGCCGCAAATGAGAGGATATATCACATACTTGATCTTTTTCGGCATCCTTTTCGGCAACAGCATCGTGACCCCCCAAAGGATCGCCCAGATATACAGATAGGGCAACCACCACATCCATCCAAACGGCCCGCTGACCAACAGAGCATAAAAGCCTGAGAGCATGACGAACACGTAGATGGGGATCAGTGCTTTGGCGCGGAATGCGACGGTGTAGGTCATGGTCAGCATTCCCAAAAGGTGAATGTTTGGCAGGACCTCCATGATGACCTTGGAGGAAAACATCAGCGAGCCGAGCATGGTGAAGATTACGAGCTCCAAAAGCCTTTGGGACGCACTTCTTCGTCTGTTGAGATTCTCACTTGGTGTAGACAAGCTGATACGTATCTCCTTCGGTGATTTTTGTGGTGTCGACACCCGTCACGGCATACTCTCCGTTGATATAGAATGCCCAATAGCTTCCGTCGGTGTCATAGTCGGCGACGACACCGTTCACCGCCTTCACGTACAAGCCGAACGGTCCCTCGTCGCCTGCGATCAGCTCATGCTCAAGCAGGGCAGCACCGACGGTATCGGCATCGGTGTGGACGGTGAAGGTGATGCTTTGCTCCTCGGCCTTCACCTCGACTGTGACGGTCCGCTCTCCCTTACCGAGCTCGGTATCCTTGAGATAGACGGCGGTCTCCCAAACACCTGTTTTTTCCACGGTGTTACAGGAAACGAGGCAGAGGATACAGATGAGAGAGAGCAGGAGAGAGGAAATGGAAACAATTGTTTTTTTCATGATTTTGAAATCCTTTCTTGTGTTGTTTTTTACAGAAAAGGATAAAATAAAAGCACCCTTCCGTGGGTGCCGAAAGCGCGCAAAAGGACGGATACCCTGCCCGTATCCGCCGCTCGCATCTCCCCACGTTGCCCAAGAGATCTTTTACGAGGCACAGAACGATAAGCATTCCGACTTGACCCGCTCGCGTGAGGGGAGATACGGTAATGGCTGTTGCTGCGGATTCTCACCGCGATTTCCTTATCCCCGGGCAAATACCGTCATGCGGTACGCCCGACAACGGATATGCAAAGCATATCCCGATGAACTGTGTTTATTCTTTTTTGTGATTCTATTGTATCACAAATTTCTTTTTTTTTCAAGAGCTTTTCGCAAAAAAAACACAGCGCAGTCAAGATTGAGACTGCGCTGTGTAGCGTTTTTCTTATCCCAAAAGCACGTCAAAGACCAGCATCAGACAAAAGCCGACGAGGAGTGCATAGGTTGCACCGCGCTCGCTTCCGTGCGCGTGCGTTTCGGGGATCATTTCGTCGCTGATGACGTAGAGCATTGTTCCGCCCGCAAAGGCGAGCGCAAAGGGAAGGATCGCACTTGCCAGATTGACGGCAAAATAGCCGATGAAGGTGCCCACCACCTCGACCGCTCCTGTCAGCGCGGCAAAGAGAAAGGTTTTCTTGGGTGAGACGCCTGCTGCCAGCATCGGTGCGATGATGACCATGCCCTCGGGGATGTTCTGGAGGGCAATTCCGGCGGCGATCAGGATCGCCTGAGAGGTGTTGTCCGCGCCAAAGCCGACGCCTGCGGCAATTCCCTCGGGGAGATTGTGAATGGCGATGGCGGTCACAAAAAGCAAGATCCGGCTCAGGTTGGCGTTTGGATGCGCTTCGGTGTCCACGCCGGCGAGCTTGTGCAGGTGGGGAACCAGCCTGTCGATCAGGTTCAAACAGAGCGCACCGGCAAAGATGCCCGCCACCGTGACGAGAATCCCGAATGTTCCGCCGTATTCAAGCGATGGGATGATCAGTCCCAGCACCGCGGCCGCCAGCATCACGCCCGCGGCAAAGGAGAGCACGATGTCGGAGAAGCGGTGAGAGATCCTTTTGAAGATGAAGCCGATCAGCGCACCGATGACCGTTGCACCGCCGACGCCGATCGCTGTGAGCAATACCAATGTCATAAAAAATCCTCTTGATTCTGTTTGAATTTACGGATTTTTTCGCGCATCAGTCCTTCAGCATATCCAGGATCTGTGCCTTTGCGCGAACACCAACTGCTTGATTGACGATCTGTCCGTTTTTGAGGACGACGAGCGTGGGGATGCTGAGCACGCCGAATTGGGTTGCCAATGCCTGCTCCTCATCGACGTTGACCTTGCCGATCAGATATTGCGGATTTTCCTCGGCGATCTCGTCCACGATCGGCGAGACCATGCGACAGGGTCCGCACCAATCGGCATAGAAATCCAGCAGAACCGTTTTTTCACTCTGCTTCACCTGCTCAAAATTCTGAAGATTGACTTGAATGACTGACATATTGTTTCTTCCTTTCCTTGAAATCCTTTCGGTAATCTTATTATACCACACAAAAAACAGAAGGTCTATGGAATTTGAAAATTTTATCGACAAATTGCGTCAGAGGTGTCACGTGCTTTTGTTTGAGCGACGTCCGTGTCTTGATCTTCGGAAAGCAACGATTGGTAAAGCGCTTCCGCCGCATCACCGAAGACCTCCTTGCTGAAGCTGTTGGCAACGGCTTCGCTTCGCGCACCTGCCTTCAAAATCCATGCGGGGTCCTTCAGGATTTGATCCAGGGATTGCAAAAATTCGGCTTCGGTGGTGTAGGTATATCCGTTTTCTCCCGAAATGACGACGCCGTCAAGGCAATCGTCCTGTCGGCACAACAGGGGAAGGGCATTTGCCGCGGCTTCGATATAGGTCAAGCCCTGCGTTTCACTGGTGGATGCGCTGACAAAAACGTCGCCGAGCTGATAATAGTTTTGCACCTCTCCGGGCAAGACCATGCCGGTGAAGATCACCTTTTCCGACAGATCTTTTTCCTTTGCAAGCTTTTCCAGGTCGTTTTTGGCAGGTCCGTCTCCCACGATCACAAGCCGCAGGTCGGGGTGTGCCGCAACGGCCTTTTCAAAAAACAGAATGAGCTCGTCCAGATTCTTTTCATATCCCAGACGGCCGAGAGAGATCAACACCGTCTGTTCCTCGGTGATGCCGAGAGAGGCACGCTTTTCGGTGCGCTCCTCGGAGGAGAGACGCGAGCGGAACTGCTCCAGGGAGATTCCGCTGGGGATCACCTGCATCGGCGGCTCGATCTCATAGCCGCACAGCGACGCCTCGACCTTGGGGGTCGGAACGATGACGGCATTCACCTTGTTCAAGAGATAGCGTGCCGCGGTGCGAACAAACCATTTGCCCAGCTTTTTGCCGGGGATGAGGTAGGAGACGTACTGCTCGTACATGGTGTGATAGGTGTGAACGATCGGCGCGCCGGTCTTTTTTGCGATGCGGCGAGCGAAGCGGAACGTGAAAAATTCGCATTGACTGTGGATCACGTCGGGCTTCCATTCGATCAGCTCCCGGATCAGGGCATGGTGTGATGCCAGAGACATCCGAACGCCGGGATAGACCGGGACGGGCAGGGAGCGGATGTAATAGACGTTATTTTCCCGATGGCTTCGGTACGTGCCGGAGAGCGTCAGGATGCGCACGTCGTGTCCCTTGGCCGTCAATGCCTCGGTCAGATTGCGGACAGAGGTCACCACCCCGTTGGTCGCGATTGTGAACAAATCTGTTGTGATCAATATTTTCATGACGGTTCCTTCTTGTTAGATGTCAAAAGATTGATGAATATTATCAATATTATATGTTTTCAATGTGATTGAATTTCCTTGATTTTGTTTACAAAATGTTAATTTTTGCAAAAAACAGAATTTTCTGTCGAATTTGTCTTTCTTCAAAAGGCATTTTTTGATCGATTGGACTTGCGCCGATCGCAAAAATGATGTATAATAGATACAGTTCAACGGGGAGGTGTCGAATGAGCGACCGAATGAAAGCATTGCATACCGTGATGATGCAAAACGAGATCATTGCGTATGCTTACAGCCGCTATCTCAACGAGCTGCCGCGGGTTGTGACCTCGGAAATGGTGGAGGATCTGGCACGGGACTGTCGGATCGATGCGCACGAGGCTTTTTTGTCGTTGGTCTGCGCGATTTGCGGACTTGAGCCCGACACCGAGCCCATGCACCGCAGCTTGGAGAGGGCCTATTTGCGAGAGGGCATCCGTTGCCTGGATCCCGAGGAGTTTCGGAAGGACGAATATGCTCGCACCGTCCGATTTCCCAACGTCAAAAGAGGGAAATGGGAGATGAAGCAGGGGTTCTATGCGCCCTACGAGCCCTTCGTCTGCGGCCACCCCGTCCTGACCGATGACCTGCGCGAGATCCCGCAGATCGGATATTTTCAAGAAAAATTCGAATTTCCCGCCATTCTGGAGAACGGCGTGGAGTGGATGACCGTGACACCGAACGAGATCGCCACCATGCGCGAGCCGATCGCAAGGGCGCGCGGACGCGTGCTGACGCTTGGCTTGGGGTTGGGTTATTTCGCGTTCTGCGCCTCGCAAAAGCCCGACGTCGAGCGCGTGACGGTGGTCGAGCGCGACGGGGAAGTGATCTCGCTCTTTCGCGAGCATCTTCTGCCGCAATTTCCGCACGCGGACAAGATTGAGATCGTGCAGACGGACGCGTTTGCCTATCTGGAGCAGGAAAACGTGGGCAAACGCTTCGACTATTTGTTTGCCGACCTTTGGCACGACCAATCCGACGGACTTTCGATGTATCTCCGTTTGCGGCGCATGGAAAAGGATCTGGGGATCGGTGCGGTGGATTATTGGATCGAGCCGTCGATGCTTTCCACTCTGCGGCAGATGGTCTGGGACAAGCTGACCGACCCTGATGCCCCGATGAAGCTTGACGGCGTCTCACCGATCGAATTTCTCTCAAACGAGTTTCTTCGCCGCCTTGCCCCCGATCTGCGGGTGTTGTGAAAAGTTTTATTGGCGCACTTGCAAAGCAGGTGCGCCGTTCCTGTATTTTATGCAAAAATAGAATACCATTTTTATATTGGCTTGAACCTTTTGGTGATTCATTTCGACTATATAAGTGAAATCGATTTCAAGATCATTTGCAAGGAGGTGATCGTGTGAGTGAATTTGAAAGGCTATTGCAGGAAAATTTTATATCGCTTCAGCGTTATGTAAAGTTTAAAATTAACAATAAGCATGATGCGGAAGACATCATTCAAGACGTATGCCTTACGGCTACGATGAAGTTTGATTCTTTGAAAAATCCGACAGCATTTAAGGCTTGGCTGATTGGAATTGCCGGTCACAAATGCAACGATTATTACAGACAGAAGGCAAAGAATATGAATATTTCTTTGGAATCTTTGTCGGAGTCGGCATTTGTTATGAGTAGGGTAGGCGTTACGGAACAAAGCATTGTGCGTGACACCGTAGAGGCTCTCGGTGATAAAGAAAAACAGATTTTATATTTGTATTTTTTCAAAAATCTTTCGCAAGAGGAAATTGCAAAACATCTTGCAATTCCGGTTGGTACTGTCAAAAGCCGTCTGCATTATGCCAAAGAAAAATTCAGACAACATTATCCTTACCAAGAAACATCAAAAGGAGAACCGATTATGAAAAAGTTACCCGAATATTTGCCGGAATATAAAATCGAAAAAACAGATCTTGCTCCGTTCAATGTGAAATGCGAAGAGCTTATGGGACTTTGTATTGTTCCCAGGTTGAACGAAAAAGTGACTTGGGGTACTTATGATATTCCATCGCGCAAAATGATCGATTATAGCAATACCGCTGTCATCGGAAAAGCAGAGGTTCACGGAATTGAAGGTGTTGAAATTTTTACAAAGCAGCATAACTGTAGCTCAAATAAAGGAACTGAAAGATATTTTGTCGCACAGCTTACCGACACGCATTGTCGCTATCTCGCAGAAAATCATGTTGAAAATGGGATTCGTAAATATTTCACTTTTCTTGATAGCGAAATATTTACGAATAATTGGGGGTTCGGAGAAGATAACTGTGGCTACAAAACAAATATTGTGCCTCAAGGGACAATAAAGCGTGCGGATCACAATATCGAAGTGAGTGGAAATGATGAATTGGTTGATGTTGTTGGCAGATATACTGTTACGATGAACGGCAAGAACTATGATACCGTCTGTGTTATGGATATTGGTCATTTTAAAAACAGAATTGCTATTGAACAATATCTTGACAAGGACGGACGAACCATTCTTTGGCGTAGATTTAATAAAAACAACTGGGCAATGAAACGTTACGGAAAGCTGTGGACGGAATTGCTTCCTCAAAACGAAAGGCTGATCATCAATGGTGAAATCTACGTGCATTGGTATGATTGTATAACCGATTATATTTTCTAATATTTTGCCCCGCCTTTGTGTCCAAAAAAGCAGTGCTTGTCAAGAAAAGAAGACGGACTTTCAGGACGCACAAACCAAAGGCTCCCTTGTGTAAAGGGAGCTGTCAGCGAAGCTGACTGAGGGATTGTTTTACAATGTAATTTTACTTATTACAATCCCTCCGTCACGCTAACGCGTGCCACCTCCCTTTGCACAAGGGAGGCTCATTACCGCCCGATAGTACAACTAAAAGGTGTAACACACTATACCTTGCAGGGCAAGGCGTGTGAAAAGGAGTACGAACAAAAAATGCTCGTACTCCTTTTGCTTTTCGGCAGGTAAAATCTGCTTTATGGCAGGGACCCCTTTTCCGTCCATCTTTTTTTGATATATTTATTTCTCCTTTTTTGCATGCTCACAAAGGTCGGCGAGCGGACAACCGTGACATTTTGGCGAGCGGGCGGTGCAGACGTCGCGCCCGAACTGTACCACGCGATGACAGAAATCCGAGCGCTCCTCGGGCTCGATCAACTCGTCCATGATGCGCTCGACCTTCACGGGATCCTTCATTGACTCGGGATACATTCCAAAGCGACCGCAGATGCGGATGCAGTGCGTGTCGGCAACCGTTCCGCCCTTGCGGTAGACGTCACCCAGCAGCAGATTTGCCACCTTCCGTCCCACGCCGGGGAGCTTGAGCAGCTCCTCCATGGTGTCGGGCAGAACCCCGCCATAGTCGTTGACCAGCATCGTGCAGGCGTCCTTGGTGTTCTGCGCCTTGACGTGATAGAGTCCACAGGAGCGGATGTAATGCTCGATGTCCGCCACCTCTGCCTCTGCCAGCGCCTCGGGGGTGGGGTAGGCGGCGAAGAGCTCGCGGCAAACGAGATTGACGCGCGCGTCGGTGCACTGTGCCGACAGTCGCCCCATGATCAAAAGCTTCCAGGGCTCACCGTTCCATTCCAGCACGCAAAGTGCCTCGGGATAGATCTCCTTCATTTTTTCCACGATGCACGCCATGCGTGCCTTCTTTTGTGATTTTGTCATAGAATTTCTCCGATCGGATTTTCAACACAGGCGGCTCTCTTGTTGCCGAGAGCCGCCTGTCTTTTTTGTTCAGTTTGCTTTCTTCGCGGGCTCAACGTCGGGAACCGTCACTTCCTCGATCGAAGCACCGAGCGCTTGGAGCTTTCCGACGATGTCAACGTATCCGCGCTTGATATATTTGACTCCGCTGATCTCGGTCACACCCTCTGCGGCAAGGCCTGCGATCACCATCGCGGCACCGGCACGGAGATCGACGGCATCCACCGGAGCACCGACCAGCTTTTCCACACCGACAAAGGTCGCGGTGCGGCTGTCGAGCATGACGGTCGCGCCCATTTTTCTCAGCTCGTCAACGTAACGGAAGCGGTATTCCCAAATGCCCTCCTGAATGCAGCTTACGCCGCTTGCCAGGCAGAGCAGAGGAGCGAATTGCGGATGCATATCGGTTGGGAAGCCGGGATAATAGAGCGTTTTGATGTTGACGTTTCTCAGCTCTCCCGTGGATTTGACCAGCACCGAGTCGTCGTATTCCTCCACGCAGACGCCCATCTCGCAAAGCTTTGCCGTGATGGTCTCAATGTGCTTGGGGATCACCGAGCGGATGCGTACGCAGCCACCGGTTGCCGCTGCGGCAACCATATAGGTTCCCGCCTCGATCATGTCGGGAATGATGGTGTAGGTACATCCGTGCAGCTCGGTCACGCCGCGCACCTTGATCATCGGAGTTCCGGCACCGGTGATATTGGCACCGCAGGAGTTGAGGAAGTTCGCAAGGTCGACGATGTGCGGCTCACGTGCGGCGTTGTCGATGACAGTCGTTCCGTTTGCCAGCACAGAGGCGAGAATGACGTTGACCGTCGCGCCGACCGAGGCAACGTCGAAATAGACCGAATTTCCCGCGAGTCCGTTCGGAGCCGAGAGCTTGAAATAGCCGCTGTCGGAAGAGTCGACGGCACCGAGTGCCTCAAATCCCTTCATGTGCTGGTCGAGCGGTCTGGAACCGAAGTCGCATCCGCCGGGAAAACCGACGGTCGCCTTGCCGAAGCGTCCCAGCTCGGCGCCCAGAAGATAGGACGAGCCGCGGAGCTTGCGGACCAGATCGTAGGGCGAGGATCCCTGCAGGATGTGCGTGGTGTCAATGCGCACGACGCCTCCGGGACGTCGGGAAACACGCGCGCCCATCGCGGAGAGGATCTCAAGAGACGTGTCTATATCACTGACGTCGGGAATGTTTTCCAGAATGCAAACGTCACCGACGAGAATGGTGGCAAAAATAATGGGGAGCGCGGCATTTTTCATGCCGCTGATGGAAATGTCACCGTATAAAGGCTTTCCGCCCTGAATGACGATCTTTGTTGACATACAGCTACCTCCCGCGAATCGTTCGTAATATCTGATAAAATTATTATAACATATATTTTATGCAAATGGAAGAGTTATTTGGATATTTTTTCAAAAAAAGTGAGATTTTTTTGGCATCTGACTCTTGAAAAAAGGCTTCCGATGTCAGTTTATGATCTTTTTCGAAAAAGCGTGCGAAATCAGTCGAGAGCGGGGCGATAATATGCCACGGCGAGATCGACCACCATGTGATAGCTTCGGGTGCCCTCGGGAGCTCCTTGCGACTGTAAATAGGAGTTGTTGGTTGCCTCGCTGATGTCTGCGGCGACGTTTTCGCGGTATTTTTCAAAGAATGCGGAATAGGCGAGCTCCTCCCGTTTGATCTTCACGGAAAGGCTTTCATAGGAGCGGCGATAGAGGCTTTGATCTGCCGAACGAAGCGCCGAGATCACGTATTCATAGACGCTGAGCAGCGCGCTGTAACGGATATAGGGATCGTCGGACTCCATGCAAACGAGAAAGGCAACGAAATTTGCCTCATCCTCTCTCGCAATTCCTCGCTGATGCGCCAGCTCGTGCGCGGCGGTATAGGGAAGGGTGTAATCCGGGAAATTGACGTTGAGGTTGGCTTCTCCGGTGAAAAAGGTGTAGATTCCCGTGATGTGCGTGTAGGAAAGCGGCTCGCTGAGCATGACGGGCTTGGCTTGGGAGGGGAAGGTGTCCATAAAGCCGTTTTTTTCGCAAAAGCGATCGTATGCCGCGAGAAGCTTTCGGTTCATTTCTGCGTGAGAATAGGGCATCAGAGAGCTGCCGTCCTCCAAAAACAGGATCTCATCGGAAACGTCGTCCAGCTCCTTTGAGAGGATCTCTGCGGTTTGGTAGAGCTCCTCCGCGCTGCATTTTTCGCGTGAAAGCCCCAGCTTTTTGTCCAAGGACGTGCCGTAATATCCGGGGGCAAAGTTCCAGACGAACAGGATCGCGCAGACACAGACGAAGGAAAAGAGAATGCCGATATAAACCAGGAGCGAGCGGTTGCTGTCGCAGTAATGCTTCGCACCGATCGCGATCGCCAGAACGATCAGAAGCGGCAAAAGCAGGATCAGAAGCTCGGCAAAGGAAAAAGGCAGCCAGGAGGTGAGTGCCGCAAGTGCGCGACGCCCCCATTGAGAGATGCTTTGATTGAACCAATCGGAAAATGCGGGACTTTTGGTGAATGCAAAATAGAGGGCACCGCTGATGGCGGTGAGCAGATAGATCCCGATGCAAATGCGCGGCAGAGAGCGGCGCGGAACGGAAGCGGAATGTTCGTTGGTCATATCAGATTCCTTTCCTGTTGATAGGTGGGGAAATAAAGCCGTAGCAAAGACAGAAAATCCTTTGGCAACGGGGCTTGAAGATCGATCCGATTCTGTGTTTTCGGATGCAAAAAGATAAGACGGCGCGCGTGAAGCGCGTGACGCGGAATATCGGGGGAGGCGCTGCCGTAAAGATCGTCTCCCGTGATCGGATGTCCGATCGACGCAAAATGCACGCGGAGCTGATGGGTCCTTCCCGTCAACGGGTGTGCCTCGACCAGGGTGTGTCCGTTTTCGGTTGCCAGAACGGTGTAGGCGGTCAGCGCGGCATCGGCATCAGGCGCGTCGGGAGAGCATACCTCTCGCACAATGATGCTCTTGGCCGTGCGGTGCAGACAGGCGTCGATCACGCCCGCCGTTGTCTCCATTTCACCGTCCAGAATGGCGAGATAGCTTTTTTCAATCTGCTTTTTCTTCATCTGCTCGCTCAAAAGGCCTGCCGTGGGACGGTTGCGCGCGATCAGCAAAAGACCGCTGGTGTTGCGGTCCAGGCGGTTGATCGGACGGAAAACAAAGGCGGAGCCGCTTTGGCGGTAACGGTATGCCAGCGTGTTTGCAACGGTGTCGCCGTGGTGATCGTGCGAGGGATGCGTCGGCATATTGGCAGGCTTGGAGGGAACGACCAGATCCGCGTCCTCATAGAGGATCTCGATCGGCAGATCGACCGGCTCGATGGGCGCGTCCTCGCTATCCTCGATTGCCAAGGAGAGCAGATCACCGGCTTGCAGGCGATAGCGTACGGTCACGTGTGCGCCGTTGACCAGAATGCCGCCCGGCAAAAATTTGAGGTGCTTGATCATTTTGGAGGAAAGATGCAGCTCCGCGCGCAGCAGCTGACGCAGCAGCATGCCGTCCAATTCCTGCGAGATCGTCATTTGCACGCAGATCACCTCCTTTTCATCATCCTTGATACCATTATTATATCATTCTTTTTCATGCAATACAAGAAGATTTTGCGAGAGAATTGAAATAATTATGAATTGTGAGGCATAGCTCTTGCGAAAACTGTTTTTTTGTGGTACAATAGAGGGAAAGAAAACCAACGGTCCGATCCGAACCGTTGCAAGAAAGGAATTTTCGAATGAATTGGAGAAAGATAACGGCACTCGGCATGGCATTTTTGATGCTGCTGTTGTCCTTGGCCTCGTGCGCCAAGCCCGACAAGGAGCCGACCGAGACCGATCCGGAGGAAACCGAAGCCATCGCACCCATCCCGCCCGAGATGCAGACCGATTATACCGACGATGCCGAACGGGTGGCATATGTTCGCGCCTTCGAGGAGACCTTTGCGGGGCTTGCGGAAACCGCTCCGGAAGGCTTTTTGACCGAGGAACATGACGGCAAGCTGACGGTGACGGCCTACGTGGGCACGGAGCTCAGGGTCCGTGTTCCCGCAACGATCGGAGGCAAGCCGGTGGTTGCCATCGGAGACGGCGCGTTCGCGCAAAATGCCGCGCTGACCGAGCTCTATCTTCCCGACAGCGTGACCTCGGTCGGTGAGGGGATCCTCGCAGGGGCCACGCAGCTGCGCGCCCTGCACACCTCGGTTTTGGGAAGTGACGAGATGCCTTTTTTGGGATATTTGTTTGCCGCAAGAGCCGACGGGGAGACATCGGTGAGCGTCACGTATGAGGAAAACGCCGCCTACGTGCCTCCGAGTCTGCAATATCTTGAGCTTGGTGAGGGACTGACCGCGATTCCCGATTTCGCACTGTTTGACTGCAACGATCTGATCTGTGTCCGTCTGTCTCCGACTGTAAGCTCGATTGGAAATTACGCAATGTTTCAATGCCTTTCCCTGATGTCGGTCAATTTGGAAGGCTTGACGCAGATCGGGGAGGGAGCGCTCGCGTTTTGCTCTTCGTTGACGCGTCTGGAGATGAGTGAAGCGCTGACCTCGATCGGCTTCGGTGCGTTTGAGGGATGCACGAGAGTGCGCAAGATGGTGTTGCCGTTTGCGGGCGGCTCACGGACCGAGAATACTTATCTTGGATATCTCTTCGGCGCTGCCTCACCCGATTTTTCGGCGGGATATTATCCGAACTATCTTGTGGACGTCAGGATTCTTGCCGCCACGTCTCTTGGAGACCATGCCTTTTTTGACTGTGATTCGCTTTTGCGTGTGGAGCTTCCCGAGACACTGACCTCGATCGGTGTGCGTGCCTTTTCCAACTGCACGCGTCTGGAGGAGATCCGGATTCCCGATCGCGTGACGACCGTTTCGGCAAGCGCTTTTGTCGGCTGCAAACAGCTGAAGGCTGTGACCTTCGGAGAAAACGCAAGCCTGACGACGCTTGGGATCAATGCTTTTTACGGCTGCCGCTCGCTGACCTCGATCAAGCTTCCGCGCACGTTGACGTCTCTGCCCGCATCCTGCTTTGCTGATTGCACGTCTCTTGCCACCGTGGATCTCGGAGGTGTGACGCGCGTGGGGAAGAATGCCTTCCGCAATTGCACGGCACTCACTGCGGTCACGTCCTCCGGGAACGTCAGCTTTGAGGACGGAAACGAGCTTGCACAAGGATAAGGTGTATCAATCAAGGAGAAGATGATGAAAAAAAGTGTTAACGTTTGGATGCAGATGTTTGGATTTGAAAGGAACGATGCCGACCGAGGTGCCGAGCGCTTTCTGAGCAGAATGGGCTTTGTGCCCGATAGCGTCCACGCGCTCCTGTTCCACCCCGATTTTTTCCATCTTCATCGCGGAATGAAGGAGGAATATCGGCTTTTCAAGGACAACTGCTCCTATCGCGCCGTTCCGAGAAACACCGAGAGAGCGCGTCAGGATTGGACGAACTATGATCTCAGAGCTCTCATCGCCAACCTCAAGGCTCGCGGTGTGAAATTTTATGCCAGCATATTCGGCACCTACGTGGAAAATATTTTTCACCGTGAGTGGCTGTCGGAGCATCCGGAGATGCGCTGCTCGAAGATCAAGGGTGACGGACACCTGATGTGTCTGAAGCGCTTGAAGGACGGTACCTATTACGAGGATTTCTTCGCCCAAAAGCTGGTGGAAACGATGCTGGATTACGATCTCGCGGGTGTGCACCTTGCCGACACCTTCTGTCCGTCCGAGCATCTTTACAAATCCGATTATTCCTGCGATATGGCAGAGCAATTTCTCGAGCACACGGGGCTTTCCGAGCACACAGAGGCTTTGATGCTCGGTGACGATTCGTTGGAGGCGCGCGTTGCGCGTCAGAAATATCTCTGGGGAAATGCGGATCTGCGTGAAAAATGGATCCGATTCTACGAATGGCGCTGGGAGAGATTCTTCAAAAAGATCTGTGCCGCCGTTCACGCGGTGGGCAGAGAGGTGTGGATCCTCGGAATGTATTGCTCCGATCCGTTCGAGACCGAGTACGTTTACGGCTTTGACACCCGACGCGTCATGGACGCGGGCGTGGATTGCATCACCGCGAACATTCTTCCCACCAGCGTATATCACGAAACGCATGCTTTCCCCGATCATTTTCACAAAATCCACATGGCACTGCCGCTGCTGCGCGCGCAGGTCAAGGATCATTCCGTCGTCACGATGCTTGGCGTGCAGGATGCGTCCGAGGAGTTCAGCGTGATCGACCATCTTCCCGTGCGTCTTGAAAGAGATACCTACACAATGACGGCATTCTGCGGCAGGGGAGAGAGGAGTCGGGAGTCGGCGACCGAGGGCTGTTACATTTGCCTCGGTGACGGACTCACCGAAAGACAGTGGGAGTTCCTCAAGGAACGCATGGACATCGGCTTCAGCGCCGATGCCGCATTCTCTCATTCGCCCATGGTATATTGGTCCGATGCGGCGCAAGAGAGGATGCTGCACGAATACGTTTCCACGCGCAGACCCACTCCGCACAAGCAATGCACCGAGATCTTTCGGGCGGGGATGCCCTTTGGCGGCTCGGTCCGCAGCGACCGACTTGAGGGCTTTGAGGGCGTTCTGTTCGTTCCCAATCTGGATCTGCTCTCCGAGGCGGAAGCGTCGCAGCTTGCGGACTACAAGGGCGCGTGGGTCGGTACGGCACCCGCCGATTTTGACCTCGGCGCGCGTGGAATCATGCCCACCTTTGATTGTAAGGACGGCTTCAGTGACTATCCCCTGAGGGCGTTTGCCTGCGGATTTGAGCTGAGCGATGCGGACAAGGCAAGCGTTGCCGAGCTGTGCGCGCACGACGACGGAGCAGAATCCCGTGGAGACGAGCCCGAGCGGGACGTTCATCCTCCGGTTGCCGAGTTGCCCTTCACAAAGCTCACGCAGGGCTTCGTTGATGCCTGTGCTCTCATGCTCAAGGCGATGATGCACACCAAATTTGCGGTCTCCTCGTCGATGCCGATGATGGCGCTTCATCTGAAAAATGGATTCGACAGACTTTTCCTGTTCAATCGATACGACGATGCTTATACCTCTGCAAGAGTGGTTTCCGAGGCCAACATCGAGGACTCCGCGATCGTCAGCGCGTTTCCGGTGCTGCCGATCCGATTCTTCGGTGACGAGGAGAGCGAACGGATCTTCAACCGTCACGGCCTGTCCGATTATGAAAGGGAGAGCACGCTCAGAAGGATCTTCTCGGTCAAGCTCGCCCCCGCCGGCTTGACGATCATCGACATCAAGCGCGAAGAGGGTTGACGTCGCGTCCGTTTCCATAAAAACACAGAAAGCATTACCCGTTTTCGAGCGGGTAGTGCTTTCTTTTCTTTTGGAATGGATCTTGAGAGGGAAGGACGACCTCTTTTGAGAAGCCGTCCTCCGCGCTCATTTCGTTTCCGTCACTTGTTGATGATCGTCACACCGACGGGAGCGATGCCGGTCTGCTCATAGACGATGGCATTGATCTGTGCAAGCTGCGCGGGCTGGAGCGTGTCGGCAGAAACGACAATGCTGATGCTGTCTCCGTTGAGCACGGCAACACACTGCTCAAAGCCTTTGGCGGTGATGAGCGACTCGATGTTTGCCTCTTTTTGGATCTCCTCCGCGATGGCAGAGATTCCCGCAAGCGCCTCAGCCTTTGCGGTTTCGCTGGACTCGGTGTTGTCAACCACTGCCTGAAGAACCTCCAATGCCTCGTCGCGTGCTCTTTGACGGCTGACCTGCGTTGCGGAGAAATAGGTGTTGTCGGTGTTATCGGAGTTGCCGGTGTCGGTCGGGTTGTTGTTTTGGTTCAAATTGTCCGAGATGCTTCCGCTGGGCTGATCATAGCCGTCGTAGCCGCCGTCATTGGAGGAGCCTTGAGCAAAGAGGATCCAATTGAGCAGAACTGCCGCGCCGATCAGAAAGACCGAGCAGGCGATGATGAGGTTTCTTTTTCCGATCTTCAGAATGACGGTCTTGAATTTGTTGGATTTTTTCACTTCGCAAAGTGCGGTCGTTTGAGTTTTCATAGGTAAGTATCCTCCGTGTTTTTTTGTTCGTTATAACAGTATGAATGGAATCTTTTAAATATGCCGCATCCGATGAAATTGTGAAAAAAGACGGCATTTTTATTTTTTTGCTTCCGTAATATAAATTCGGTTGCTGGAAACGTGAAAGCTTGCACCGAGAAGTGCGGTCAGCTCACGCTTGACGGCGGGATCGCTTCCGCCCTGGCAAACGATGCCGATGCCCTCGATCTGCGGGGTGGCGCGAGAGAGAAGAAGTGCTTCCGCGGACGATCCGCTGCCAACGATGACGTATTCTTCACCTCCTTCCACGATCTCCGTGGCATAGATCTTTTCAAATCCGCCCGAGAGCGTGACGATGGCGGTCACGTTTTTCACACCCGCAACCGATTCGCAGAGTTGCTTGACGCGTGCTTCCAGATGGCTTTGATAGAGCATCAGCTCATCCTCGTCTGCACTGTCTGTGGTGGGCTCCGCCGTATCCTTGCCAAGGGGAATCCGATCCCCGAACAAAAGCAGGGAGACGCCGACCAGCGCACCGATGACGATCAGAAGCGTGCGCCCCGAGCCGTCCTTTTTTTCCTCTTTGCTTCGATTTTTCCAAAATGAAAGCATGGTATTCCTCCTTTTTTATTCGATTGCGACCGTGCAGGTGCATCCCAAAAGCTCCGATACAAGCGCCTCGATCTCGCGCGGGGATTTCCAGATCGCCTGCCCAGAGAGCACGACGGTTACGTGCGTCGGAGCGGCCGCACCGTCACTCTCACTCCACCGCACTGCGCAGCGGACGTCCCCCGTGGCGATCGTGAAGTGCTGCTCCAGCGTTTGCGTCAGCATTTCGGTGAAATATTGCTTGGAGACTCCGTCGACCGCCTCTTGCATTTCTTCCCGATAGTCGGGAGCGTCGCCGTTTTCGCTCCAAGAAAACTCAAATTCCCCGTTCATCAGCGAACGGATCCCCTCCGCGGCGCTTTTCAGGGGAGAGATCAGAATGCAAATCAGGAAAAGCGAGGTCAAGAGCTTCAGATGCTTGGCGATCCCGTCGCCCTCTCCCTTGGGGGAGAGCAGGGAGACGAGAGTTACGGCAAAGGCGGCGGTGATCAGCGTCAGTAAATAGGCTTTCATGCAAACTCCTTTCTGCCGTCAGCCCAGAGCCGAGGAGCAATGCGTCAAGAGGGTCATTGACAGGATGAGGACCGAGGAGCAGATGCTGACGGCGGCGACAAGATAGCCGAGAAGCGATGCAAATTCATCCAAAAGCTTTTTTTCGGTGTCACATCCGAGCAGATCGGCAAGAGAGGCGGAGAGCTGCCAAGTCAAACGGAACAAGAGCAGCTCCACCAGAGTGGGAAGCAGCATCAGAAGCAGCAGCAGGATCCCACAGATCCCAACGGTTCCGCGCAGATATCCGACCCCGGCACTGACGGTGCGCAGCAGCTCGGCGACCGAGCCTCCGACCACCGGGATAAGATTGCCGGCGGCAAACTTGACACTCTTCATGGCAAGCGTATCCCCCCGCGCGGTGAGCGTGGTCTGCGCGGCAAGCATGGCGAGAAGCAGCATCATCAGAAAGGCGAGCACGGTGGTATAATTCTTTTTCAGCGTGGATAGCAACGCTCCCGTGCGAAGCGTGGGATTGAGCGCCGAGATCAGCGCAAGTGCCATGCAGATCCCGCAAAAGGGAAGGATGCTTTTTCCGATCACCTGCTCCAGCACGGTCATAAAAACCGAAAGACCCGAGGATGCAGCGACGGCGGTCGTGACGTTTCCGCCCATGGCGTAGAGCACCCCCATGATCGGCAGAGCGGCGGCACTGAAGGAGCAGAGGCTTGAAAAATAATCGGTGACCGACTCCAGACAGCGATAGCTTTGTGAGAAGAAGGAGAGCAAAATGACGAGTGTCGAGCAAAAGGAAAATGCCTGTCCGATCGACTCGCTTCGAAAGGATGCGCGCAGAGCGTTACATACCGAGGAAAGGATCAGCAGTCCGCACACCGATGCCAGCACACCGAGACACTCCTTCAGATTGGCACCGATCAGAGAAAGAAGAACCTCGATCAGATAGTCAAAGCGGCTCATTTCGATCACCGCATCTCCCACCTCCGTGCGATCGGAGGAAAAGAGCTCCTTGGGAAGGAGATCGGCGATCTCGGGCGGAATGCTCTCCAAAAGCGTGAAAAATTCCTCCGGCATCTCATCGCCGGAAGACTCGCGGGGCTCGTCTGCCACGGCGGCGGGCATGGCGATGAAAAGCGTCATCGCGAGCAGAAGCGAAAATAGGAAAAGCTTGCGTCTCCTCATGATACTACGCCCCCAACGAGAGCAGCTGATCGGCAACGCTCAGGATCTCGTGGATCATTGGCAGACTCAGCAGAAGGATCTCGATCTTTCCCGTCAGCTCGACACCGCCGGCGGCAGCACTCTCACCGCATTCCCGACAGATCTCGGCGGCACAGTGCGTCAGGATCGCAATGCTGAGTGCCTTGAGAAGCACCTCGGCATAGCTCGAGATCCCGTCAAGCCGCATGAGCTCCGAGAGATAAGCGATCAAAGGGGCAGCGAGACGAAGCGCGGCAACCGAGAACAGGATCACCAGAGCTATATGCAGTAGCGGAAGAAAATCGCTTTTCCACTGCTTGACGATCAGCGCGGCGGCGACTCCGACGACGGCGAGCATACATAATTTCAGGCTATCCATCTTACATACCGAAGATCGATCTGATCAGATCGAAGAGTCCGCCGATCTCGGTGATCAGAAGCATCAATGCCACGATGATCCCCGCGATGGTCACGAACATTGCCTGCTCGTCCCGTCCGCTCTTGGAAAGAATTTGCGATGCGACCGCAACCAGGATCCCGACGCCCGCGATTTTGATGATCAAAGAGATGTCCATAAACGATATTCCTCCGTGATTTGAAACGAATTTTTCTTTGGCTTTACCATAACAGGATCGCCGTTCCCAGAGAAAGACAGAGGGGGAGCGCGACCGTGAGCTTCAATCGTGCGGGGAGAGCTGAGGCGAGACGGTCGCGTTGCTCCCGCAGAGTGCGGAGGGTGTGATCACAGCGACGAAGCTCCTCCTCGCGGTAACTGCTTCCGCACTCCCTGATCCAGATGGAGAGCAAGCGTTGGCTTTCGTCATCCAGATCGGGTAACGTCCTTTCCAGACAGACGCGCAACGAGCGTGTCTGCGAGGATACCCCCAACCGACGGAGCAGAGCCTGCTCGGCATGGGAGAGAATGTCGTCCATCGGCATCAGATACAGGTCGATCTGCCCGCGGATATAGGACAAAAGCTCGATCCACGCCTCCAAAACGCGAAGACGCTTTTTTTCGCGATTGACACTGCCAAACGCGGCAAAGCCTCCCGCCGCAAGGATCAGAAGCGAGCCGACAAGCTTGATTCCGATCATAGGATCCCTTCCTTTGCAAGCAGATCGTCGGCCTCCTTGTGACTGTAAAAACGGTAGTGAAAGCCACCGACGTCTCGCGAAAGGGCGACGTAGGTAGCGAATACGTGAGCCTGATGCAGCGATCGGATCGCGGGACGGCAAAGCAGCTCCGTGACATCCGACGCGTGTGCCGACGCAAGCAACGGTACACCGCAGTTTGCCGCGGCGAGAATGGCATCGGCATCCGATGCGCTTCCGATCTCATCGCAGACGACAAGCTGTGCACCAAGACTCCTGACCGCGATCTCGATCCCGATGCGGCGCGGATATCCTACCAGCAGATCCAAGGTCAGCTCCTTTTTGTGCAGCGAAAAGCCGAGCTCCCTTCGCGTGTCCACCACGACGGTGCGCCACGCGTAGTCGGGGGAGGAGATCTGTCTTGCAACGGCACGCAAAAGCGTGGTCTTTCCGATGCCGGGAGCGGCAAAGATCAGCATCCCCTTGGTGCCTTTCTCCCGACAGAGCACGTCCGTGATGGGAGTGGCATTGACGGCTACGTCGTGCGGAATGCGGATCACAAGACCCGATACGGCACCGACACCGATGATCTCGTCACCCTCCAACGCAGCCGTGCCGCAAATCCCGACGCGGATGCCGCCCTCCAGGGTCAGATACCCCTGATTGATGCTTTGCGCGAAGGCATAGAGCGAGCCGCCGCACATTCTTTTGAGGATCTCTTGCATTTGCGCCTCGGTGAGCGTGATTCCCGTGGAATAATTTCTTCCTCGACAGGTGACGGTGGAAACGCGTCCGCTGTGCAGACGAAGCTCCTCGGCAACCGATGCGCCGCAGTAACGAACGGCATCCAAAAGGGAGAGGGGGAGCAGAGGCAAGAGAGTGGCAGGGAGAGTCAAGGGTGAAGAAACGCTTTTGATGGTTTGCATATTTGTTGTCCTTTCTGTTCAAACGGTCTTGATTTTTTCGATTTCCATGGGTTTCAGTGCAACTATATGCGCAAAAAAAAGAAAATAGAACGTTTTCGGGAAAAGCGAATATGCTGATAACAAAAAAGAAAGGGAGGAGCTTTTATGACGATGAGGTCCAACGGAGAGAATGCCTATTTCGTTGCATCCAACAGTGCCGAAGGCTTTCACAGCGAGTATTCCGAAGCCTTTGATCATGCGCGGGTCAAGCGTCTTTTTGCCGTCAAGGGAGGTCCGGGAACCGGAAAGAGCCGTTTTCTGCGCGAGGTCGCCACGTATGGAGAGGGGGTGGGCTACCGATGCGAATATATTTATTGCTCCTCCGATCCCGATTCGCTGGACGGCGTGATTCTGTCTCGTGGGGAGGACTGTATTGCACTGCTGGATGCGACTGCGCCGCACGTATATGAGCCGTCGCGTCCCGGCTTTCGTGAGGAAATCGTCAATCTCGGTGATTTTTGGGAGGCGAGTGCCCTGGCGGGAAGGGCCGAGGAGATCGAGCGGCTTCAAAGCCAAAAATCACAGGCATACGCGAGGGCATACCGCTATCTTGGCGGTGTCGGTGCGATGTGTCGGAACCGAGATGCCTTGGTCGTGTCTCACGTCGATCACGATTCGATCGATCGCCTTGCCCATCGCTTGATGCGCGACGTCAAGCCCGGACGCGGATGTGAGATCTATCCCGCCCTGATCCATTCGGTGGGGATGCGCGGAGAGGTTGGGTTTGACACGTATTTTCGCCGCGCCGACAAAATCCTTTTGATTGAGGATTGCCATGGGATCGCGCAGTATCTGACACGTGCGCTCCTCGGGATCGCCCGGGAAAAGGGGTTGCGCTTCTTTCTGTCTCACGATCCCGTGCTTCCCGATCGCATCGACGGCATTTTTTTGTGCGAGAGTCGGATCGCCTTCGTCGTCGCCTCCGACGGGGAGTGTACGCTGCCTTGCAAGCATATTCGTATGCGCAGATTTCTCGACACGGCAGGCATGCGGGAGATGAGAGGGGAGATCCATTTCTGCGAACGGATGCGCCGCTTGATGCTGGAGGGGGCAAAGGAGGCTTTGGCGTGCGTACGCGAGCACCATTTCGGTCTGGAGGAGCTATATATTTCCGCGATGCGCTTTTCGGAGAAGGAAACCTTCACAAAAATCTTTTGCGAGCGCTTGTTTGACTTGCAAAATACCTGATTGTGTGGTAAAATAAAAGGAAAGAAGTATTTTGGAGGTCGTTTTCACATGAAGGTGGTTTTGTTTGCGCTCAACGGCTCATGGGTTCATTCGTGCCTGGCCTTGCGATGCCTGCGCGCTCCCTTGGAGCGGGAGGGCTTTGAGGTGGTGCTGATCGAGCATACGCTACGTGACCGTACCTCGCATATTTTGGAGCGGCTCTATGCTGAGCGCGCCGATATCTACGGCTTCTCCTGCTACATTTGGAATCTGGAGCAAACGCTCCCGTTGGCAGAAACTCTGCACGACCTTTTACCAAAGAGTCGCATGGTCCTCGGCGGTCCCGAGGTCTCATTTGCCACCGAGCGATTTGACGGCATGGATTGGATCGATGCCATCGTGTGCGGAGAGGGGGAAGAAGCTATGCCGCGGCTTTGCCGCGCGATCCGCGACGGCGAGCACTTTGAAAGGATTTTGCAGGGCGGTACTGCCGACGTCATGCGTGACGAAGGGATCCTCTATCGCGATGGGGAGGCTTGCGGAAATATTCTTTATTACGAATCCTCACGCGGCTGTCCCTATGCCTGTGCCTACTGTCTTTCCTCTGCCACGCACGGTGTGCGGATGAAATCGAAGGAGCAGGTGCTTGCCGATCTGGAGGCATTCGAGCACTTGGACGGCGAGTGTAAGGTGATCAAATTCGTTGACCGCACCTTTAACGCAAACGTCGCCCGTGCCAACGAGATCTGGAGAGGTCTTTTGGAGGATCGCTTCACCAAGCACTACCATTTCGAGGTCTGCGCCTCGCTTCTCAACGAAGAAAGCTTTGAGATTCTCTCGCGCTTTCCCAAGGGAAAGATCCAGCTCGAATTCGGTCTGCAAAGCACCAATCCCGAGACGCTTGCCGCGTCCTCGCGGCACATCGATCCGGAGAAGGTGATCGCGGCGGTCAGGCGCATCCACGGGATGGGGAATATCCACGTGCATCTCGACCTGATCGCGGGTCTGCCGTATGAGAGCTATGAGCGCTTTGCCAAATCCTTTGACGAGGCCTACGGCTGTGCCGATCTCTTGCAGCTGGGCTTTCTCAAGCTGCTTTACGGCACCGAGTTGCGCAAAAAAAAGGAGGAATACGGCTACCGAAGTCTGCCGATTCCACCTTATACCGTTTTGGAAAGCAAATGGATCTCCTATCCCGAGATGCAAAGGCTCTTTGGAATTGCCGAGGTGCTGGAGCGCTACCTTGAGAGCGGGCGCTTCCCGCACGCGCTCTTCTATCTCGACGCACGCATGCCCTCGCCCTTCGCCTTCTGGGAAGGACTTGCCGACCATTTGAAGAAGACCGACCCGCGTCCTCTGCAAAAGATCTCTCAGCCCGATGCCTTCCAACATCTTTTGGCATATGCAGAGAGACTTCCCGACGTTGATGCGGAGACGCTCAAGGAGATGCTCCGCGCCGACTTCTCTCTGCACGAGCATAAAAATCCACCGTGGTTCTTGAAATAGATAAGAGTTTTTTGCGGGGAGGGGGAAAGGGAAAAAGCATTACCTGTTTGCTCGGGCAATGCTTTCTTGTGTTTTTCAAATTTTGATTTGTCGAACCGTTTGCAGAAGCGTTGTAGCCTCCCTCCGAAGAGGAAAGGCGGCAAGCCGCGCCGAGATCGCCAAGGGCGACTCGCGGGGGACCACGCAGTGGTGGAAGGAGACTGCGGGATAAACAGAAATTGCTCGTTTTATTCCTGTAAAAAGCGTTTGTCTCGCAGGCTCCTTCAGTCTCGCATTCGCTCGACAGCTCCCTCTCAGAGGGAGCCTAACACAACATCCATCTCACCGACAAATCCCAATTTGTCGAGCCATCAAGATTTCAAAGAAGGAAAGAAAAAACGCATTACCTATTCGCGGGTAATGCGTTCTTTTGTGTTTCAAATTTTGATTTATCGAGCACCTTGTTCGCATCAATCTTGTGGGGGCGATTCATGAATCGCCCCTACAAACAAAATCGGAGCGCAGGGATAAAATCCCTTTTTGGGGAAG
>JAZSJS010000009.1:0-8418 GCA_045534435.1 Eubacteriales bacterium | reverse complement strand
TGGACAGCTTTTCTTTTATAGTAGTCTGCCTCGTATTTGTTAGGTGTTCGGTATCCGTTCATGGAATGTGGACGGTCATTATTATAGAATTCCATAAAAGTTGTTATGGAACGAAGCATATCTTTTTCAGATCGATAATCCTTACGATATATTTCTTCTTGTTTAAGCGTCTTAAAGAAAGATTCGCAAACAGAATTGTCATAGGGATTATGTGCACGCGAAAATGATTGTTTGATGCCGTGTTCTTTTAAGTATGTCGTGAACGTATAAGAAGTAAAATTTGCACCGTTATCTGAATGAAAAATAAGTCCCGGTGCAGGATTCCTATCTATGATAGCTAACTTCAACGTTCCTTTTGTCAGATGCGTGCTGTTTCGTTCGGATATTCTCCAGGCAACCACTTTTCTTGCATATAGATCGATAATAGCACAGAGATAATACGTTTTATTATTAAAATAGAAATATGTAATGTCGCTCTCCCATACTTCATTAGGAGCTTTTACAGTGAACTCTTGTTTTATAAGATTATCTTTGCGCTCTTTGTTTCTATAGTACAAAGCTTTGGCGCCGCCGCAGATGCTGAAAAGACCATTCTCGTGCATAATTCGCGCAACAGTTTCTTCTGCTATCGGAATACCACGTTCACGCATAACAACTGTGATTCGTCCGGCACCGTATGTTTGATTACTTTCATGATATATTTGCTCAATGATAGGGAATAGCTCTCGCCGACGTTGAGCGCTTTTCGTGTCTCCTCGTTTGTTTCTTAGTGTATGATTGTAGTATGTACCTTTTGCAACCTCGAGAGCTTCGCACAAAGTGTTGACGTTGTATTCGTCACTTGCCATTTGCTCAATTGCTGCGAGCCTTTCTTGTAATGGTGCGGTGGCGGCGCAAGGGGCGGATTTTAATATAGCTATGATCTTCTCTTGACGCTCGCACTTTTGCTTTAGAAAATGATAGTCTCTTAAATTCAAAGGTGACATTTCTTTTGGAATGCCATTTTTGATCCAATAATATACCGTGCTTCGCGGTACGTCTGTTTGGGTAACAATGTCTGCTACCTTTGATCCTGCAGAATAAAGTTTCAATACGGTTGATTTTAATTTTTCTTGTTCTTTCATATTGCTTCTCCTTAAATATGTGATAAAGCAATAGTATATCACAAGATTTTTAATAAATCGTTTTTGGGGATAATAAAATTATAATAAGATAACAATTATTATGTATTGCATAAGTTGTAATATATTGACAAAACAAAGAAATTATTGTATAATTAAGGAGGGGATATATGTTTTATAATTTCGAAAGGAATGGAAGTGATATTATGAAAGTTTTTATAAGCTGGTCTGGTGAGCGTAGTAAAAAAGTAGCTTTAATTTTTCGTGATTGGTTGCCCACTGTAATTCAAGCAATCGAACCATTTGTATCATCAGAAGATATTGAAAAAGGTGCTCGTTGGAATACAGATATAGCACAAGAATTGAAGGAATCGAGCTTTGGATTGATTTGTGTAACAAAGGATAATCTCAATTCTCAATGGCTCAATTTTGAAGCAGGGGCATTGTCTAAATCTATAAATAATACGTATGTTGCGCCATTGCTATTTGATGTAAAACCTTCAGAATTAAAAGGATCTCCAATATCACAATTTCAAGCAACCTCTTTTTCAAAAGATGATATGAAGAGATTAATCGAAACATTAAATAACGCAACAGGAAATTCTCTTACTCCTGCAAGGTTAGACAAAGCGTTTGAACTCTGCTATGCAGATCTGGAAAAAAGCATTAAAGAATTACGAGAAACATCAACAGTAGAACTGGATGCAGATAATGGGGACGGTTCTAATTCGCATTTGGATCCCAATATTCTTGAAGAGCTTTTAGAAACATCTCGTAATACACAAAGATTATTAGGTAACACGGATTCAAAGCTGTATGGCAACATTGATCAAGTGAATAAAAAAGTTGATGATGTCATTGAAAAGATAGATAGAAATTTTTCTCTTGAAATGCGACGTTCTTCAAGAAAAATCAATCCTATGGTTATTGAGGATCTGTTATTTTCTGTACGAGAGAAAGCAGATATATTTCCGTACAATATTTTAATGGCGTTGTCATTATACAAAGAAGATTTCCCTTGGGTATATGAATCTGGAACAGAACTCGTGAAAACAATTAATTCCAAAACTTCAAAGCAGACGAAAATAAATGCGGTATCTAAATTTGAACGGATTATAGAATATACCTACGAACTTCCCTTGTTTAGGGAAATGCCTCCCATGAGAAAAGATTATTTTATGCTTTTGAGGGAATTACCGCATATGTGTTTTGACATGATTGAAAGATTTATGTGAGTTGTCATTTTGACCTCCAAACACATATTGGGGCAACAATTTTGCACCTCAACACAAAAGTCCTTGAAAATCAAGGGCTTTTCGTGTTTTTAGGGGTAAAAAACACCCCCCTTTCACCATTGCACCTTTTCTTGAACCTTTTGGTCTCGAACCTGCGACTTTGCGAGAAGATATTGAAAATTTTATGGTTATGTGATATAATAAGTCTGAAAAGGACGGTGAGAAAATTGACTGATATTTTACTTTTTGGAATTTTTCATTTTTTTGAAGAAAAGATTGACTTTTCAGCAGACACAATACAAAGACAGCTTGATGATTTATCATATGCTGTATCAAAATTTTCCCCCTCTGCTGTTGCCGTGGAATTAGATAAAGAAAAATACGGTGAAAAAATTTTCTTATCGGATGGAATTTGGAAAAAAGAATTTTCGCGGGAACAATTTTCTTTGGGGGCGCGCATTGCTGTTAATGCGGGGTTGGATTTTTTGTATCCAATTGATAAGGTTTTTCCTTTGAATGCCGATATGGTCAATTCCGAAAATATGCAGCTAATTTTGCCCAGACTTAATTATTTGCAAAAGCTTGATGAAATTAACGATATCAAGGAGAAATGTAGATTTATTAATAGTAGGCAGTATGTTTCACATGATGCAAATATGTATCTCGATATTAATTCTCAAAATCGTAATGGAGACTACTTTGAATCAAAGTGTCTTTCTGAGTGGTACTTTAGAAATCTATGTATTTTTTCTAATTTGCAGAGTGTTGCAAAAGAGCATGATAGGATTGTCGTGCTTTATGGTGCGGGGCATATACCTATCTTGAGAGATTTAATCAATATGTCAGATAGTATGAATTTAGTTGATATAAATGATTACATATAATGAATATTAGAATGACAAAAGTTCGAAATTGTTGGGGCAACTCAAAAGAAAGCCCGAGGCAAAAGCCTCGGGTTTTCTTTTGGCTCCCTGCAGGACTTGCTCCGCACGTCCTGCTCACGGCAAAGCCGTGAACAGGTGCGAACTTTGCGACGAGTCGCAAATTCGCGGCGAAAGAATGCCGAAGGCATTCGTAGCCTTTCGCTTGGTTCGAGCCAAAGCACCGCCGCAGGCGGGACGAGTGTGTCGCTTGGTTCGAGCCAAAGCACCGCCGCAGGCGGGGCGAGTGTGTCGCTTTGGTTCGATGCAAAAAAACGCGCAAGCGCGTTCGGGGGAGCCATAATGGTACAACAATTTTGCACCTTAACAAAAAAGTCCTTGATTTTCAAGGGGGCGTGTTTTAAGGGGCAAAAAACACCATTCCTTCACCATTGCACCTTTCCCCCGACCGTATGGCCTCGAACCTGCGACTTTACGAAAATGTCTTGAACAAAAAGAAGATTTATGGTATAATAATGCAAAGAAAGGTGGCGAGAATTTATATGAGCAGAAAAATTCTCATTTTCATAATTGCTATAATTTTGACTTTTATTCTTTTGTTTTGCAATTCATGTAATAGTAGTGTCGAAGAGCCTGAAAATTTATCTCCGGAAACGGAAGAAAAGCTGATTGAAAACATCGACTCCGCTTCAAAACCAACCACGGAAGCAACGGAGAGTCAAAATTCCACAGAGGATATGGATAAAATCAATCTGATGCGAGAGGATTTTGATTTAGGAAACTGTAAGCAGCTGAGTGGTAAGGTGATAGTGGTATTACTTTATATGGATGATTTTGAAAGCTCTTGGACCGAAGATGAAATCACAAAATTTACTGAATTTGAGGTAAAGCCTGCACTTGATTTTATAGAAAAACAAGCGCAAAATCATAACGTATCTCTTTCAATGGAGATTGGCTATATTCATTCCGGGTTATATTATGATGACGAAGTGATAGAGAGTGTTAAAGAGACAGGCTATGCTACAGGAGACGTATTGTGGAAGGCAAGTCTTGGATTGGGATACGCATCGGACAAAAAAATGCTTGACGAATATCGAAGACAATTTCAAACAGAGGAGATCGTTTCTTTTGCCATTTTTAACAAAGATGGAACATCATATGCTCTTAACCCCAAACGGGGTTATGATGACTATAACATAAGAGAACATTGTCTGATCTTTGCGTATGATAGAGGAAGTAATAAGCAGAATGCAATCAGAGGCGGACAGTCTTCTATAATCGCACATGAGATGCTTCACCTTTTTGGCGCAGAAGATTTTTATGCTCCCCGTGCAAGAAAAGAAATCGCAGAAAAGAAGTTTTCGAAGGATATTATGCTACATCAGGAATATGAAATTCAAAAAAATAATATCGGGGATGCGACGGCATTTTATATTGGTTGGACAGACACTGTCCCCGAGGCACTGTACGATAAAAATTGGTGAAGTGAGAAACAAGATTCGATTTTGTTGGGGTAACTCCAGAAAAAAGCAGGTTGAACCAACCTGCTTTTTTTCTTCTTGGGCTTTTTCCACCGCCGGTCTTGAACGTTCGCGCCAACTCTGCTCACGCGAAGCGTGAACGTAGCCTTGCTTCATACGAATCGAAAGAGTATTTCGTATGTTTTTCTTGACAGTTGATTTTGAATATGGTATTATATAAGTACAAGAAAGGTGGTGACAGTGTGGGAAATATTTATAAGCTTTATTTAAAGAATCGTAAAAATGCGGTGACCGACAAGAGCACAAAAACGGTGGTTTTTGAGAATGAAGAAACCACATATCGTATCATGATTACGAAAAAACGAGCAAACAAATTATCTTTGATCCGTTGCGTCAACGACACTGTTGTGTGGGAGCAAATACCTTTTCTTTATCTTAGATATAATGAACGCGGTCGCGGTGATATGATTGACAGCATTCCGGTTGCGATTGATAAAAACAGCGTTACTTTATTTGTGATCAAGGGCAGACCGAGGAGTATTTGGGGATTGGATGAAGGGATTTTCCGTTCCGCAAAGAAGTTTGATCCTTTGTACATAAACCTGATGTCTGAGAAAAAATTCAAGGAATTATAATGATTGAAAATGTTCGGATCATTCGAGCGTTCGGCTTTCCCACAGGATTGCTTCATCTGATCTTCGATATGATGATCTGAAAAAACAGGAGATAGCGGCTAAAATGAACGATTTGAAGAGATATATCCAAAGCAATCAGGACCTATTATTCCGGACGTTGAAGGAGCTTTGTGCCATTCCCGCTCCTTCGCACAAGGAAGAACAGCGCGCGCAGTATTGTCGGGCGTGGCTGGAAGACTGCGGCGCGAAGGGCGTATACGTCGACGAGGCCTTGAACGTGGTGCTTCCGATCAACTGTGACGGCAGTCGGGAGATTACGGTGGTGGTCGCGCACACCGACACCGTCTTTCCCGACGTCGAGCCTATGCCGTATCGGGACGACGGGAAACGGATCTATTGTCCGGGAGTCGGTGATAATACGGCGAGCTTGACGGTGCTGCTTCTTGTGGCGAAGTATTTTATCGAAAATGGGATCAAGCCGCCAAAGGGGATTCTGTTCGTATGCAATTCCTGTGAAGAGGGACTTGGAAATTTGAAGGGAACGAGGCAGATCCTTCGGGACTACGCAGACAGAATCGGACAATTTCTCTCCTTTGACAGCACGTTTCAAAAAATCGTGGACAAATGCGTGGGCTCGCACCGATATGAGGTGACGGTCCAAACGGCGGGCGGACATTCGTTTTTGGCATTTGGCAATGCCAACGCGATTGCCGAGCTTTCCGAAATCATCTGCGATCTTTATCGGATCGAAATTCCCAAATGCGGGGAGAGTCGGACGAGCTATAACGTGGGGATGATCACAGGAGGAACCTCGGTGAATACGATCGCGCAAGAGGCGAAAATGCTTTGCGAATACCGATCGGATCAGATCGAATGTTTGGAAATGATGGAAAAAGCCTTTGAGGACGTGTTTGAACGGGCGAAGAATCGCGGTGTGAATCTTCAAGTGACAAGAGTCGGTGAAAGGCCCTGTATGGGCGCGGTGGATCCTCGGAAAATCGAGAAAATGGCAGAGAGCTGCGAGGAGATCATACGCGAAACGACCGGCCTTGACATGATTCGGGAATCCAGCTCGACCGATTGCAACATCCCGTTGTCACTTGGCATTCCCGCGCTTTGTGTCGGGGTGTTCATGGGCGATGGATGGCACACGAGAGGCGAATGGATCGAAAAGGCTTCGCTGCCCGTGGGGTTGGAGATCGGCGTTAAAATCGTGATGAAGCTGACGGAGGAAAGATAAATGAAATTTACGGCAGTCGGCGACGTAATTATTTCACGGCGCATACAAGAGGATTTTGAGGGCTATCAATCTCTTGCGGACATTATCCGTCAGGGTGACGTGAGGTTTTTCAATCTGGAAACGACCTTGAACAAGGAGGGAGAGTGTTATGCCTCTCAGATGAGCGGCGGTACGTGGCTCAGGACCGATCCCGCTGTGCTCGAGGACGTGAAAAAATGGGGCTTTAACATGACCTCGTTCAATAATAACCACGTGATGGATTTTTCCTTCGAGGGTCTTTTGCAAACGCTTGAAAGCGTGGAGGAGAGTGGGCTGGTTCATGCAGGTGTGGGCAGAAATCTGGCAGAGGCGTCTGCGCCGAGATATTTGGAAACCGAACAGGGACGCGTCGCCTTGATCAGCGTGAATACCACACTGATGGGACAAATGATCGCGGGCGAGCAAACCGCCAGAATGAAGGGGCGCCCGGGAGTCAATCCGCTGCGTGTCAATCAGCACGTGGAGCTTGAAGGGGAGGAGTTTGCCACCTTGCAGGCGATCATCAAAAAGACGGGAATCAACGTGCAGAGAGAGCTCGAAAAGCGAGAGGGCTATTACGGCGGCGTTGGCAGCAACAATATCGAAACGGTCGGCGGAATCAATTTCGTTTGCGGGGAAAAGACGCGTTGGGTGAGACACTGCGACGAGCGTGATCTGGCGCGTGTGAAGAGGGCGATATATGAAGCGAGCCTGCAAGCCGATTCCGTTGTCGTATCCCTGCACTCGCACGATATGGGCGAAGCCGAAAAGGAGGAGCCGGCGGAGTTCGCAAAGGAATTTGCCAGATTTTGTATCGACAACGGTGCCGGCGCCGTGATCGGACACGGCCCGCATTTGCTCCGCCCGATTGAAATTTATAAGGATGCTCCGATCTTCTATTCCTTGGGAGATTTCGTGCTACAGCTTTATAACATCGAATATGCGCCCGAGGATTTCTATGAGCAATACGGCTTGGACAGCAGGGCGACCGTGCACGAGCTTTTGAAAAAGCGCTCGAAGGATTTTACGATCGGGTTGATGACCGACAAAAGAATGTTTCAATCGGTGATTCCCTTCTGGGAAACCGAAAACGGGAAATTGAAGAGCATCAGGCTCTATCCCATCACCCTGGCAATGACGGGCAACAAATCGAGAGTGGGACTGCCGTGCTTGGACAAGGACGCGGAATTCATGGCGGATTTCGCGAAGCGCTGCGAGCGCTACGGCACAAGGCTTTGCAAAAATCCCGACGGCAGCTACGAATGCCGTTGGTAACGCGCCCCCATCTGCCTCGAACGCTGGACAGTGTTCTCGGGCAGTGTCAATAAAAAACAGGAAAAGCAGGTCTTTGGGCTACCTACCATAAAGCAGGTAGGATAGCCCAAGAGCGCCCTTTCTAAGAATGAGATACGGTGTAACCGAAGCTTCGGTTATGCCGTTTTCTCTTTTATATTAACTTTTTGTTCTCGTTCCCATTTTATATCTTCCAAATGCTCCTCGAACATTTCCTCTATTTCCTCGGCTGTGGGGATATAGACGATACCGACACCGTGATAATACACGTCGATCTTCAGTCGGCTGCGTTTATCCTTGCGGTATGGAGCGTGGACTACGATTTTGGAAACGAACTCGTGGACAAGTTCGGGAGTAAGCTCCTTTACCTCGGTTATCTTTTTAACCTTGGCAATAAACTTTTCAATATCGTCCGTCTGTTGCTTGCCCGCTTCAATCTCTGTGCGAAGTGTTTCGGCAAGCTTTTCCTTTTCCGCCTGCTCGTCCTCATACATTTGTGACATTTGAGCGAAAC
>JAZSJS010000084.1:0-13443 GCA_045534435.1 Eubacteriales bacterium | reverse complement strand
TTCGGAGAAAGACCCCATACCCCAAAGAACTTGTGACTAAATAAATGTTAAGGCAAGTAAATAAAGTGCTGTGAGCAAGTTGAAGATAGCAGTTTTATAAGGAACAAACCCGACAAGCCTGCTGCGGCTTTTACGGGTTTGATTGTAAAACGAAAACCACGCGATAGTCGCGTGGTTCAATAGAGGTTAACCGATGAGACAAAATCCTCCAAATATGATATAATTAGTTCGACCTGCCAGTCAAAACTAAAAAACATATTTGGAGGATTTATCTATGAAAAATGTACCCATAGACAATAATAGTTTAGCACATACGAAGTGGAATTGCAAGTACCATATTGTATTTGCGCCAAAATATAGGCGAAAAGTATTTTTTCGCCGAGAAGAGATTAGAAATACGAGAAAAACTCCGCCAACTCTGCCAATGGAAAGAAGTGGAGATCATTGAAGGAGAGGTATGCCCGGACCACATACATATGTTGGTCAGCATCCCGCCCCAAATGAGCGTTTCGGGGTTCATGGGATACCTCAAAGGAAAAAGTTCTTTGCTAATATTCCAGAAATTCGGCAACATGAAATTTGCATACCGAAACCGCGAATTTTGGTGTAAGGGATATTACGTAGATACCGTGGGGAAGAACACGAAGGCAATAAAGGAATATATTGCAGATCAATTGAAAAGGGATCAGGAGAGTGACCAGTTAGCAATGTTCGACCCACAGGACCCATTTATGGGTAGTAAGTAACAATTGCATGGTTGGCAGACCAATCTGAAGCGTACTTGTGCGCAGCCAGTATCCTTAGGGCTATGCCCGAAACTGAAATACCCCCCGTTTTACGGGGGGATATTTATTTTATATGGCATTTTTTCGGAGAGGGACGATCGGCAAATTTTGTTTTTGGGGGAGGGAGATCTCTCATCGGAGCAGGAATGACACGAAAACGGTTGACAAAAGGCCGAGGATGTGCTATAATAAGGGTGTCGTTTTTTGACACTTCTATGTTGTCTGCAAGCGAAAAGCTTGCATCTGGGTTTCAATATGAATTTTACAAGGAAGGATACTTATGTCTATCAAAGAATTGTTTTTGAAACTTGCAAGGAAGACGGTTTTGGTGTTGTTTGACCTTTTTTGCTTTGCATTCGTTGACGCCGCCTATTTTCTTGCGTGTAAATTTCTCGATCACCAACAAATGCCCGGATTGGGCGACTTTCTGATCAATTCCTTGATCCTGTTGGTTTTTGTTTTTGTACTCCGATTTTTGTTTGGTGTATATTTCAACCTTTGGAGATACACCAATACATCGACCTATCTCAAGCTGTTGATCTCCGACGGTGCGGCATCACTACTTGCATTGACGGCGGTGTACTTCTTTGGCCCTTACACCGGTATTTGGCATCTGCTCACGGTTTCTGCCTTTGCTTTGCTTCTGGCGATCGCCTCGCGCCTGTGCTACCGTCAGCTTTACAAACAGATACACAAGCCTCATCAGGACAAAAAGAAATCGATTCCCGTGGCGATTCTCGGCGCGGGACAATTGGGAACGCTTCTGGCACAGGAGCTCCTGTTCGGAAAAACCTATGGCTCTGCTTATACACCGATTCTCTTCATTGACAATGATCCCGCCAAGGAGGGCAGTCATGTTGCCGGCTTGAAGATCTATCGCGACAATGAGCAGATCCTCGACCTTCTCAAAACAAAGGGCGTGAAAGAGCTTTTTATTGCGATCGGTGGGCTTGACAATGAGACCATTACCGAGTTTTATGAGTTTTACAGCCGCGCGGTGAGCCGGGTGCAGATCTACGAATTGGCAATGCGCGACGTCGAGAATCCCAATCAGGGCAGACGTGCAACGCTGCGCGAATTTCGCATTGAGGACCTGCTGTTCCGCAAGGCGCTGAACATCAATGACGTGGAGTCCTTCCGTTATTATCGCGAAAAATGTATCCTTGTGACGGGTGGCGGCGGATCGATCGGCAGCGAGCTTTGCAGACAGATCGCCAAGTGCAAGCCCTCCAGACTCGTGATCTTTGATATTTATGAAAATAATGCATACGACATTCAGCAGGAGCTGATCCGCGAGTACGGCGACAAGCTGGATCTGGTGGTAGAGATCGGCTCGGTGAGAGACCGTGCGCGTTTGGAGGCGGTTTTCAGCGTCTACCGCCCCGACGTGGTATTCCATGCGGCAGCGCACAAGCACGTTCCCCTGATGGAGCACAGCGGCTGCGAGGCAATCAAGAATAACGTGCTCGGCACCTTCAACACCGCGGATATGGCGGAAAAATATCACGTCAAAAAATTCATTTTGATCTCGACCGACAAGGCGGTCAATCCCACCAATATCATGGGAGCAACCAAGCGTATGTGCGAGATGATCATTCAGTGCCGCACGGACAGTGAAACGAATTTCGCGGCGGTACGCTTCGGAAACGTGTTGGGCTCGAACGGCTCGGTGATCCCGCTCTTCAAGCGGCAGATCGCCAACGGCGGCCCCGTGACGATCACGGACAAGCGCATCATCCGCTACTTCATGACCATCCCCGAGGCCAGCCAGCTTGTCATGCAGGCAGGCGCAATGGCGAAGAAGGGCGAGCTGTTCGTTCTGGATATGGGACGGCCTGTCCGCATTTATGACCTGGCAGTGAATATGATCCGACTTTCGGGATTTGAGCCCGGAGTTGATATTCAGATCGAGGAGATCGGCTTGCGTCCGGGCGAGAAGCTTTATGAAGAGCTTCTGATGAAGAACGAAACCCTGGCAAAGACCGAAAACGACATGATCTTCATCGAGAAGGATGCCCCCCTGACCAGAGACGAGGTTGCCAAGAAGATCGATCTTCTTTGCGATGCGGTCAAGCAGACCGAGAAGGACATCGCGTCTCCGCAGATCAAGGCGGCGCTGCATCGCGTTGTGCTGACCTTCCGAAATCCCAACAAGGTGAACAAGGCCGCGGAGAAGGCAGAGGAAATGCAGGCAGTCAACAAGTCGCAGGGAGAAGCGGAGAACGCATGATCGACGTCCCCCGAAGCAGTGGGAGGCTGTTCCGAATGAAAAAACGGAGCAGCCTCCGTCGCTTTTGCGTTGCGAAGAAAAGGGCAGCGCGCGCTTTTAAAAAAATAAGAAAAATTATGGAAGAAAATTTTGAAAAAGCTCTTGACAAAAAGAGCAAAATCGGGTATAATGTAGAATGTCATTGTGTAAAAGCGTATTTTATTGCTGAAAGGCGAAACGCTTCCGATTCAAACTAAAGGAGGTGCATACGATGCTTAGAACCTATCAACCCAAGAAACGTCAGAGAAAAAAGGAGCATGGCTTCAGAAAGAGAATGAAGACTGCTGACGGCAGAAACGTCCTGAAGAGAAGACGCGCAAAGGGCAGAAAAAGACTGACCTACTGAGATTGAGTCCGCTTTGCGGACAACCTCGGAATCCACATAAAAACACCGACTGCCGATGTAGCAAATTGCCCTCGCTGTCGGCGTTTTTATTTCGCGAGCTTTTTCTTTACCATTTATTATTACAAAACCATTCAACGGAAGCAATGTCGCAAAAGGGAAGGCACCATGAAGTACACCACGCTGAAGGAACATCATCTGTATAACAAGACCTTTCAAAAGGGAAACCGCTTTTCGGGACGCTACGTGTCGGTTTTTGTTTTGCGCGATTATTCGGCAAAGCGACTGATGCAGGAGAACCCCGAGAAGAAATACTACAACCGTTTCGGCGTTTCGGTCACCAAGCGAGTGGGAGGAGCCGTGCAGCGCAGCCGTGTCAAGCGGATTCTGCGTGCGGCGTACCGCGCTGTGGAGCCCGAGCTGAGGACGGGATTTTTGGTGGTGATCTCTCCGCGAGACGGGATTCTCGCGGCAAAATCCACCGACGTAGAAAAAGAGCTGAGAAAGGGCTTTGCCAAGCTTGAAATGTTCCGTGAACGGGGCGCCGAATGAAACATCTTTGCATTTGGCTGATCCGTTTCTATCAAAAGGTACTGTCCCCGCTCAAAGGACAGCCCACCTGCCGTTTTTCGCCCACCTGCTCCGCATACGCCCTGGAGGCGTTTCGGAAAAGAGGATTTCTGATCGGTCTGATCCTGAGTGTTTCGCGGATCTGCCGATGTCAGCCGTTTGGCAAGGCGGGATGGGATCCCGTTCCCGAAAGAGGATTGCGCAATCCAAGGTATGTTGCGCGTCCGATGACCAAATACTATTATCCGGAGGAATACGGATTGGGAAGCGGCGAGACCGATACCGACCGGGACCAATGACCAATACCGCGGCACCGCGCGGCAATGTTTCGATTGGCGGTGCAAGATCCCAAAAATTGGAAGGGAGTTTATAACTTAGCAAACATGATGAACATGAAAACAAAAGCATGGAAGAAGCGCGTGACTCTTCTTGCCGTCGTCTTTCTTTTGATCCTGACGACTTTGGTTGGATGCGGCAGCTCCAAGCAAACTGCGACCTTGAAGGTCGAGGGCATTGTTGCCGGTGAGGGAAATGCGACCAGCCCCGAAAATCTCAAAAAGATCGCCGATATGCTGGCATCGGCATATTCCGCCGATTTTGATACGCAGGAAATGCTGATCGCGGCTTCGCGCGGCTACGATATGACGCTGGAGGGCTTTGACGACACCAAGGTCGATCACACCGAAAACAAGGGCGTTGATCTGAATGCCGTCAAGAACGTGCTGGTCAAGGCCAACGAAAGAGCGGCGCAGGAGAACAAGATCGATGCCTCCGTTTATGAGAGCCTCAACGAAAAGGACGTGGAGACGCTGATCGGCGCATTCAAAACGCCCGTTTCGCTGGACGGAAACGGCGGTGCCATTGACGCGATCCTCAAGGGAATCGGCGTTGCACTGAAGTGGATCACCAACACGCTGTGCTTCGGAAACTATATTGCAGGTATCTGTCTGTTCGCGATCGTGATCGAGATCCTGATGCTTCCGTTCGCCATCAAGCAGCAGAAAAATTCGATTCGTCAGGCAAAGCTGCGCCCGAAGGAAATGGCGATCCGCAACAAGTACAAGGGCAGAACCGACCAGGTCACCATGCAGAAGATGCAACAGGAGATCCAGGAGTTCTATCAGAGAGAAAACTTCAGCCCGTACAGCGGCTGCTTGCCTCTGATCGTTCAGCTTCCCATCATCATGGCGCTCTATCAGATCGTCATGGATCCGTTGCACTACGTGCTCGGGCAGGCGTCCGAAATTTCCTCGGCGCTTTCCACCTACTGCACCACGGCAAGAGCCGCAGGCGGCTTGGGATGGTCTCTGGGCAGAAGCGGAAACAGCACGATTGAGCTGCTTTCGAAGATCAAGGAGCAGGGCGTTTCTCTGTTGGACGGTTTGAAGAGCTTCGATTTCTTCTCCAACGGTCAGGATGTGTTCAATTCGCTGAGCGGCATTCTTGACAAGATCCCCAACTTTAACATCGGCAAATTCAACTTTGGTCTGACTCCGAGCTTCGAGGCTATTGACATCCTGTTGCTCGTTCCGATCCTGACCTTCGTCACCTATTTCCTCACCTCCAAGATCAACCGCAAGCTGATGGTTCAGCCTGCGACCAACGGCGGTGTTGAGGATAAGCAGGTTGCATGCTCCAACACGATGATGGACATCACCATGCCGCTCATGTCGACCTTCTTCACCTTTATGGTGCCGGCGCTGATCGGTGTGTATTGGATGTTCCGTAGCTTGGTCAGCCTTGGCAAGCAGTTTATCATTTCTCGCCTGATGCCTCTGCCGGTCTTCACCGAGGAGGACTACAAGGCGGCTGCGCGCGAGATGGCGGGCAAGGCACGTCCCGTGAAGAAATCCGAGAACGTCGGAAAGGTGCGCTCGCTGCATCACATCGACGACGAGGATTTTGACGACACACGTGAGAGAGCATTGGCAAGAAAGGCTGCCATGGAGGAAAAGGAACGCGAGGAGCAGGCACAGAAGGCGGAAAAGACGCCCTTTGGCAAGGCACCTCTCAAGGAGGCCCGCAAGGCAGAGAAGGAAGAGAAGACCGAGACTGCGGAAGAGACTTCCGAAAATCAAGACGCATCCGAAGACAATTAAAATATAGCTGATAAGCAGGAGTAAGAACGTGAGAAAAGAATTGATTGCAACGGGAAAGACCGTTGAAGAAGCAAAGAATAAGGCTGCGGCAGAGCTTGGCGTTGCCGTGGAAGAAATTGAATTTGAGATTCTGGAAGAGGGTAAGCGCGGATTCCTCGGAATCGGCTCTACCGACGCAAAGGTGCAGGCAGTATATACCGTCAAGGGTGTGGATATTGCCGTGGAATTCATCCGTCAGATCGTTTCCGACATGGAGCTTTCTCTGACCGTGGAGACCAAGCCCGGCACCAATGACGACACCGTGATCACGGTTGACGGTGAGGGCGCAGGCCTTCTGATCGGCCATCACGGAGAAACGATGGACGCACTGCAGTATCTTGCAAATCTCGCAGCCAACAAGAAGATCAAGGGTGAGAAGCGTGAGTTCGTCAAGATCACGCTGAACATCGAGGGCTACCGCGAAAAGCGCGAGGAGGCACTTCGCGCGCTGGCAAGACGCATGGCAGCAAAGGTGATCAAGGGCAAGAAGAGCGTGATGCTCGAGCCGATGAATCCCTATGAAAGAAGAATCATTCATTCCGAGGTACAGGGCATCGCGGGTGTTTCCACCAATTCGATCGGTTCGGAAAACAACCGCCGCGTGGTCATGTTCCTCGACGACGGACAGGAATAATAAATGGGGAGGCTGTCTCAAATTGGTGTTTGAGGCAGCCCCTTTCGACTATCCATGGGAGGATTTTTGTGATGCTTGGAGATACGATCGCCGCGGTGAGCACACCGCGCGGAAAGGGTGGCGTTGCACTGTTGCGTGTGTCGGGCGCGGAGGCGCTCAAGATCGCTTCGCGCGTGTTCCGTCCGCGCAACGGAAAAGACTTGCGCGATATTGGCCCGCGTACCGCCGTTTACGGTGAGATTTTGGCCCCCGATGCGAGCGGTGAGTGGCTGTCGGTGGATGACGGAATTGCAACGTTTTTTTCGGCGCCCGCGTCATTTACGGGGGAGGATACCGTGGAGATCTGCTGCCACGGCGGAGTGCTGTTGACCGAAACGGTTCTGACCGCCCTGCTGGCGGCGGGAGCGAGAGCCGCTGATGCGGGAGAATTCACAAGACGTGCCTTTCTGAACGGCAAGCTCGGGCTTTCTGCTGCCGAGGCGCTCGGCAATATGCTTGAGGCGGGCACACGCGAGCAGCTGACGCTGGCGCACAGTGGCTTGCGCGGCAAGGTGGAGGCGCGCTGTGCGCAAATTTACGATGCCTTGCGCAGAGTTCTGGCAAGCGTTTACGTCAAGATCGATTATCCCGACGAGGATCTTGCCGACATGAGCCGCGAGGAGATCGCGGATCTGCTTTCAGAGTGTGAGCAGGAGCTGTTGCAATTGGCAAAGACCTATCACACGGGACATGCCATCGCGGAGGGGATCCCCACCGTGATCTGCGGCAGACCGAACGTTGGAAAAAGCTCGCTTTACAACCGCATCGTCGGAAAGGATGCTGCTATCGTGACCGAGATTGCGGGAACGACGCGTGACGTCTTGACTGAATCGGCAGCGCTCGGACGCGTGACGCTGAGACTCTTTGATACCGCCGGCTTGCATGAGACCGAGGACCCTGTGGAGCGGATCGGAATTGATCGCGCCAGGCAGGCGATGGAGAATGCCGAGCTGATCTTGGCGGTGTTTGACGCAAGCCGTGCGCCCGACACACAGGATCTGGCTCTGGTCGAAGCGCTTTCCCGGGAGAATGTCACCGTGGTGGCGGTTTTGAACAAGCTGGATCGGGGAAGCGAGGCAGGGGATTTTTACCGCGCGCAATTTGCGCACTGCGTCTCCCTTTCCGCGCAGAGCGGGGAAGGTGTGGAGGCCTTGACCGATACGGTGGAGAGGCTCTTTACCGACGGTGCGCTGGATAGCCGCAGAGATGCCGTGTTGACCAATGCCCGTCAGCACGCGGCGGTGCTCGCGGCTCGCGAGGCGGTGCTTCGCGCGTGTGAGGTCTTGCGGGAGGGCTATCCCATCGACCTTTGCTGCACCGATGCCGAGGACGCCATGCGTGCCTTGGGTGAGGTGGACGGCCGCGCGGTTTCGGAGGATATTGTCAGTGAGATCTTCTCACATTTTTGTGTGGGAAAGTAACGGAGGGTTGGAATGATACTGTCAACCGATCAAATGATGCAGCTGGCAGAGCGCGCCCGCTTGGAGCTGAGCGAGGCGGAGGCTGAGGCATATGCCGAGGATCTTGGAGATCTGGAGCGGATGTCGTCGGCGCTGCTTCCGTTTTTCGGAGCGCTCGGAGACATTGAGGACGAGCCGGTCGGCCTTTCCGGACTGCGTGAGGACGCGGTCAAGGAAAGCCTGTCGCGTGAGCGGCTTTTGTCGCTCTCTTCCTTGAGAGAGGCAGACTGTATCGCGGTTCCGTGCGCGGTCAAAGAGGTGTGAGATGAAGGACGTTATCAAGCGATCTCTCACGGAGCATCGCGCGGCATTGGAGCGGGGAGAATATTCCTCCCTGGAGCTGACGCAGCTTTGCTTGAAGGAGATGGAGTCGCGCGAGGGAGACGTGGGTGCGTTCCTTACGCAGACAGCCGAGACGGCGATCGTTGCCGCTAAGGAATCGGATGCCCGCCGAGCCAAGGGGTGCGCGCGTGGCGCTTTGGATGGAATTCCATATGCGCTCAAGGATAATTTTTGCACTGCAGGGATCCCAACGACCTGTGCCTCCAAAATGCTGGAGGGCTTTGTTCCGCCGTATGACGCTTCCGTGGTGGAGCGTCTGAGGGAGTCGGGTGCGATCCTGTTGGGAAAATTGAATATGGATGAATTTGCCATGGGCTCGACGGGAGAGAGCTCGGCACTCGGAAGAACGAGAAATCCCGTGGATTTGGCATACGTTACCGGTGGCTCGTCGAGCGGCTCTGCGGCGGCGGTTGCCGCCTTTGAGGTGCCGTTCGCAATCGGCTCGGATACGGGTGGATCTGTTCGTCAGCCTGCAGCCTTTTGCGGTGTTTACGGAATGAAGCCGACCTACGGCGTCATTTCACGTTACGGTATGATCGCGTTGGCATCCTCTCTCGACTGTGTCGGATTGGTCACGCGCAGTGCAGAGGACTGCGGTGCGTTGCTTTCTTGCCTGGCAAGACGGGATTGCAGAGACGCGACGTCGGTGGCGCATCAAAAGCCGAATTTTGCCATCAAGACAGGGGGCGCCGGGCGCCCGTTGCGCGTTGCCGTTGTGCGCGAATTGATGGAGGAGGGCGTGCTCTCCGACGAGGTTCGAAGCGCCGTGCTGTCTGCGCAAGAGGTCCTGCGGGAAATGGGGGCGGAGATCGAAGAGGTCAGTTTGCCGTCACCCGAGGCTGCTTTGGCGGCATACGGTGTGATCTGCTCGGCAGAGGCGGCATCCAACCTTGCGAGATATGACGGGATCCGCTACGGATATACGACGAAGTCCGCGACGGATCTGTCCGAGCTATATGCCCAAAGCCGCTCTCAGGCCTTTGGCTATGAGGTCAAAAAACGGATTCTTTTTGGAACGTATATGATGGGAAAGGAGCAGAGGGCGGTTTATTATGACCGCGCGCAGCAGGCGCGCGTTCAGATCCGGGAAAGAATGCTTCGGATCTTCCGTCAGTACGATCTGATCCTGTCGCCCACCGCGCCGACCGCGGCATTTCGCGCGGGAAGATCGGTTTCCTCGGCAGAGCAGAGAAGAGCCGATCTGTGTGTGGTTTATGCCAGCCTTGCGGGACTTCCGGCACTGTCGGTTCCCTTTGGCAAGGGCCGTGACGGGCTGCCTTTGGCGATCCAACTGATCGCGGCACCGTTTGAGGAGGGATTGCTCCTTGAGACGGCAGAAGGACTTGGGGAGGTGGAGCGATGAGCCGTTCGGATTTTGAAGCTGTCATCGGCTTGGAGGTTCATGCCGAGCTGAAAACCAAGACCAAGATCTTTTGCGCCTGTCCCACCAATTTCGGGGCTGAGCCAAACACACAGTGCTGCCCGATCTGCATGGGACTTCCCGGCACGATGCCGTCCTTGAACCGCCGTGCGGTCGAGCTGGCGGTCATGGCGGGGCTTGCCTTGAATTGTACGGTATCTCCGCTTTCGCGAACCGATCGCAAGCAGTATTTTTATCCCGATCTTCCCAAGGCATATCAGATTTCACAGGGTGACGTTCCGATCTGTCGGAACGGAAACCTTGTCCTGAAAACCTCCGAGGGTGAGAGAACGATCGGAATCTCGCGAATTCACATTGAGGAGGATGCCGGAAAGCTGATCCACGAAAACGGGAAGACCTTGATCGACTATAACCGCAGCGGCGTGCCGCTGATCGAGATCGTTTCCGAGCCCTGGCTTCGTTCGGGGCGCGAGGCGGCGGATTACTTGCGAACGCTCCGTGCCATTCTCGTTTCTTGCGGTATCACCGACGGCAAGATGCAGGAGGGCTCGCTGCGATGTGACGTCAACGTTTCGGTGCGTCCCGTGGGCAGCAAGAGGCTGGGGGTCAGAACCGAGATCAAGAATCTCAACTCCTTCGTGTTTGTGGAAAAGGCGATCGAGCACGAGATCTCGCGCCAGATCGCGCTGATCGAGCGCGGAGCGTGTGTGCAAATGGAAACGAGACGCTTTGACGTGGCGAGCGGAGAAACGGTTTTGATGCGTCGAAAGGAGAGGGCGGAGGACTATCGCTTTATGATCGAGCCCGATATTCCCCCGATTCTTTTGCGCGAGGAGGAGATCGAGGAGCTGAGAGGCAGATTGCCGGAATTTCCCGACGTGCGAGCCGCTCGTCTGACGCGCGAGTACGGATTGGCGGAAAAGGACGCGAGAACTCTGTGTCAGGATGTGGCGTTGGCGGATTATTTTGAGGATGCCGCCGGGTCGTGTGCCTATCCCAAGCTGGTTGCAAACCTTTTGCTCTCCGAGCTTTTGCGTCATTGTGTGGGCGGTGATTTTGCCGCTCCCGTGGCGGCACAACGCTTGGCATCGTTGGCAGAGATGATGGGGGATGGCAGGATCAACAGCGCCACCGTCAAGAAGTTGCTGGCGCGATTGTACGAGGTGGATTTTGATCCCTGTCTTGCCGTGGAACGCGAGGGATTGGGACAGATCCGTGACGAGGCGGTCCTGCGCAAGGTTATTCTGGAGGTGATCGCGGAAAATCCGCGCGCTGTCACAGACTATCAAAACGGAAAAGGTGCCGCGATCCGCGCGCTTCAGGGCAAGGTCATGGCGCAAACGGGCGGCAGGGCAGAGCCGATTCTGTCCGAAAAGCTTTTGAAGACACTGTTGGATGAAGGGAAGGTGTGAGACGATGTATGAATATATTCCGACCGCGAAAAAGAAAAGAGAATTTTGGACCGTGGCGATCCTGTCGGTCCTGGCGGCGTTTTTGTTCGGCTTTTCCACCCAACCGTTCTGTCCTTATCCCGCGTTCTGGCAGCTGGCGAGCGTGCTTTTGCTCGTCGCGGTCATCATGTTGGTTTCCAATTGCCTGCTGAGAGGCTTTGTCTACCGTGTTGCGCCGCGAGAGGACACCGATGAGGAGTCTCCCTGTGATTTTACGGTCACGGAATGCTACGGCAAACGGAAAACGGTTGTCTGTCGGATCTCTCTTGCTGATATCGTTGAGATCACGCCAATCACCGCGGAAACTCGCAAGCTGCTTGCGAAATCCACGAGAGGAAAGCCGACCTACCGTTATTACGCGGAGCTTTCGCCGCAAAACAGCTATCTGCTGACCGTGCAGAACGGAGAGGAGCATTTCTATCTGTTCATCGTTGCCGACGAGAGATTGATCGAGATGCTTGAAAAGCACTAATATAGCAATTTTTGTCTGTTTAACAACCATTCGTGACTTGAAATTCAGCATAATATGTCTTATAATATTACTAGATGCGAAGATTTTCTCATCAAAAAAGGTTAAAGGAGACGCAAAAAATGTCATTTCCTGTTGCGATTCAGTTGTATTCTTTGAGAAACGACGCAAAAGCAAATCTGTATGCGACACTCAAAGAGGTAAAGAAGCTTGGCTACGACGGTGTTGAGTTCGCCGGACTGTACGGCCATACCGCCGCAGAAGTGCGCGATATGTGTCAGGACATCGGATTGGTGCCGATCTCGGCTCACGTTCCTTACAAGGAAATGGTCGAGGATCCCGAGGCAGTGCTGGGAGATTACGCTTTGATCGGATGTCGGTACGTAGCGGTTCCGTATTTGAACGAGGATCTCCGTCCGGGCACCGAAAAGTTCCCCGAGGTCATCCAAAACGTTGCCAAGATCGGTGCCGTTGCGAAGAAGTTGGGTATGACGTTGCTTTATCATAATCACGATTTCGAATTTGTGAAGCTTGACGGCAAATATGCGCTGGATATTCTTTACGACGAGGTTCCCGCAGACCTGCTCCAGACCGAGCTGGATACCTGTTGGGTGAACGTCGGCGGCGAGGATCCCGCGAACTATCTGCTCAAGTATTCCGACCGCTCTCCCGTCGTTCACCTCAAGGATTTTGAGGGCGAAAAATCCGACGATATGTATGAGCTGATCGGCATTGACAAAAAGGCGACCGCCAAGTCTGCAAAATTCGAGCTTCGCCCTGTGGGAAGCGGCAAGCAGAATTTCCCCGCCATTCTGGAGGCTGCAAAGAAAGCAAACACCTCCTGGGTGGTCGTTGAGCAGGACGAGGCAACCATGGGACTCACTCCGATGGAATCCGCAGCCAAGAGCCGCGAATATCTGAAGTCCATCGGCAATTGATTTTTAGAAAAATTTGAAGGAGGATTTGAATCATGGGATTGGATGATTTCAAGGAAAACCAAGAAAAAAAGGTAATTGATGCAAACAAGAAGGTCAGAGTGGGCTTCATCGGATGCGGATGGATCGCAACCAGCCACATCAAGGCTCTTCTGAAGCAGCCCGACGTCGAGATCGTTGCAGGATGCGACCTCATTCCCGGCAAGGCAAAGGCATTCTTTGAGAAGTTCGAGGTCGAGGGTGTCAAGACCGATTACGCTTCTCACAAGGAAATGCTCGCAGACAAGAGCCTCAAGCTCGATGCTGTGACCATTTGCACCTACAACCGTCAGCACGCACAGCCTGCCATCGAGGCTCTCAATGCAGGTCTGCACGTTCTGCTGGAGAAGCCCTTCACCGTCACTCTTGACGAGGCGGTTGCCGTCATGAAGGCAGAGAAGGCAAGCGGAAAGATCCTTTCCATCGGCTTCCAGCCCAGAATGGATGCCAACATGAAGATGATCAAGAAGATCGTGGAATCCGGCGCACTCGGACAGATCTACTACATCCAGACCGGTGGCGGACGCCGCCGCGGTATCCCCACGCCTTACGGCACCACCTTCATCGAGGACGAGACCGCAGGTATCG
>JAZSJS010000157.1:0-21442 GCA_045534435.1 Eubacteriales bacterium | reverse complement strand
CCCATGTTTTCAATGGTTCCGGCAGCGTCCTTGAAGTTCTGGATGTTGAAGTTTACCACCTCAAGACCCAGTTTTTCCATGTCGGGAACGACGTTTTCGGTGATCTTCTTGGCAACGCCCTGACGGTCCTGGACCATTTCCTTGAGTCCGACCGATCCGACGATCTCACGCATATTACCCTCCAGCACCTGCGTGACGAGTGTGGTGAGCTCGGGCTGACGCAGATTCAGAAGCGCCTCGGATGCGCGCTCCAGCAGCTCGGGGTTGGACGAGATCTTGACGTTTGCAACGCCGTCGACGGTGACGTTGATGAACTCATTGGTCGGAACTGCTTCGCTGGTCTTGACGTCGACCTGCATGACGCGCAGAGAAAGCTTATCCACGCGCTCGAAGAACAGGATGCGCCAGCCGGCTCGACCGATGAGAATGCGTCTTTTGCCGAGGCCCGAAATGATGTACGCCGTGTCCGGGGGTGCCTTGAGGTAGCCTCCGACGAGGAACAGCAGGACGATGCCGCCCAGAACCGAGCCGATGATGATCAAGATTTGTTCCATAAGTAAAATCCTCCAAAATAAAAATTTTTTGATATCGGTACCATATCACGATTACATTATATCACACGGTCAAGTGATTGTCAAGTACTTTTGCAAAAATAATTTCAAAAAATTTCAAAACGCGGTCAAATGACTGTTTTTGACTGTTTGAGATTCGGTTTTAAGAATCGATTCCCATTTGTTGCATCAGCTTTTTGTTGAATTCCTCGGCGGCGTTGTAGCCCATTCGCTTCTGGCGGTTATTCATCGCCGCGATCTCGAGGATGATGGCGAGGTTTCGGCCGGGACGGACGGGGATGGTGATGGAGGGAACCTCGATGCCGAGGATGTCGATCATTTCCTCCTCCATTCCCATGCGGTCATACATTTTTCCTTCCACCCAGTTTTCAAGCTGAATGACGAGGTTGATCTTTTCGGAAAGCTTGACCGAGCCGATGCCGAAGAGGCGTCGGACGTCGACGATGCCGATGCCGCGCAGCTCGATGTAGTGACGGATGATCTCGGGGGCGCTTCCGACCAGCGTCTTGTCGGAAACGCGCTTGATCTCAACGGCGTCGTCTGCGATCAGGCGGTGGCCGCGCTTGATCAGCTCGATCGCGGTCTCGCTTTTACCGATCCCGCTGTCACCGAGAAGCAGCAGTCCCTCGCCGTAGACCTCGACAAGTCCGCCGTGGCGGGTGATGCGGGGTGCCAGGTGAAGATTCAGCGACGCGATCAGGCTTGCCATCAGGGGGCTGGTCTTCGTGTGTGTGCTCAGGATGGGAACGTTGAGCTCCTTCGCGTGCTCGATGATGATGTTGTCTGCGGGGATTCCTGTGGTATAGAGGATCGCGACCGGCTTTGCCTCAACGAAGCGCCTGAGCATCACACGGCGGGTTTCGGGATCGAGCGAGTCGAGATAGTGCGTCTCGGCTTTTCCGATCAGCTGAATGCGGTCGGGCTCAAAGATCTCGTAGAATCCCGCCAGGGCGAGTCCCGGGCGGTTGACCTCGTTGGTGACGATCTGAATCTGTTCAAAGTCGTTGGGCTTTACGATCCATTCCAGATGAAATTCATCCACGATCGTTGTGAGTGGGATTTTGTAGGCGTCTTTCATAGTGGCTCCTCCTCAAGAAGATTTCCTGTCACTCTATATACATTTTAGCACAAAACCTTTCAATTGAAAATACCTTTTTGAAAATTTCGTCGGCTTTTTTGCTGATATTCATAAAAAAGACACAAGTCTCTTGTATAATAGAGGAGTAAAATCGAGGATAAAGGAGACGAACATGAAAAAAATTCGTTCATGGATCGCATTGGCGCTGATCGCGGTGCTGCTGTTCACCCTGTTGACGGGCTGCTCCTCACAGAAAAAGCAGGAGCAGAAAAAGATCGGTGTCAGCGCAGGATGCGACGTGCTCTACGAGGAGCTGAGATACGTGACTCTGACCTATAAGGATATGTTCGAATCGACCTACGGCGAGGGGATCTGGGACGATCCCGTCACGGCGGAGAAATACCGCGCCGAGCTGGAGCAGACCGTCTGGTCGGTGATGTGCAACAATTACGCAGTGCTTGCCGTGTGCCAGGATCACGGAATGCTTCTGAACGATATGAAGGCGGAAAGCATTGTGGAGGCAGTGGACAAGAAGATGGAAGATGCTGCCGCGCAGTGTGGCGGAGACGCCGCGTTCAAGAAGGCGCTGGAAGAGATGTATATGACCGAAAATCTGATGCGCTTCGTTTTGACGGTGGCACAGATGGAGAATGAGCTGCTCTACGTTCTGACCTCCGATCTCGGTCTGATCGAGAACGATGCCGCGGCATTTACCGATTGGCTCGAGGATGGAAATTGCGTGTACGTGCGCCACGTGTTCATCCGCAACGACGCGGGCGACGACAAGGAGAGCAACCGTGCGGCGGCGGAGAGCCTTCGTCAGCGGCTGCTGGGGGCGAGCGAGAGCGAGGTCGACAACATCATCAAGAGCGCCGAAAACGAGGAATTGATGTACCTCAAGCCCTATTATATCGTGCGTGAGGTGTACGACGAGAGAGTGGAGAATGCCGCATTCGCGCTTTCCGACGTGGGCAGCGTGAGTGACGTGGTCGAGGTGGAGGACGGATTCTACGTGCTGGTGCGCGTGGCCGAAACCGAGACCTCTCTTCTGAGCGCGGTTCCCAACCTGCTTTCCTCCTATCAATGGGCAAAGACCGAGCAGCTTGTGAATGAGAAAAAGGCAACGCTGACCATTGAGCTCAACGAATACGGCAAGAGCATCGATCTGCTTGCCATCCGCTGACGGTCGGCAATCTGATTTTTGAGAAAGGAGTGGTTTGATGTCTCCGTTCGGAAAACGCTTCCGTTACCGTCACGCGCACGGCGGGCGAAAAATGCATCCGCTTGCCATCGTCGGGATATGTCTCGCGGTCGCGGTCGTCGTCACGGTGATCGTTGGAAATCTGTTGAACGTTTTTCTTGACGACGAGGCCTACCGTGCTCTGACCGATGGGCAGGAGCAGGAAACGGAAAAAGAGCCCGTGAAGCAGTCCCGGGTCAGAAACGTCAATGCCTATCCCTTTTCCCTGGACGGAAATCCGGAGGAGGCTGCCGGCCGGACCTCCGTGTCGGTGACGCTCAACCGCGGTGACGGTGCGTTGAATTATACCTCCGGGGTCGCTTCCCATTTGGGCGCGACGTCCGTGGGCGAGGCCGTGCTCTTTGACGCGATGAGCAATCTGACGCTTTTCGTGCCTTACGTCAGCGGTGTTTTCTATCCGCAAGCGCTGGGTGTGGAGGATGCCGACGTCAGATATGCCGTGACGGCAGAGGAGAGCGCCCTGATCAGAGAATTTTTGCACCTGGGAGGCGGAGAGGTTCTGCTTTGCGGCTTGACGCCCACTGTCGATAACGTCGACGCGATCGTTGCCTATCTCAAAACGGTCAAGCTTGCCGCTGACAAGTCACCCGTTGGGATCGCGATCCCATATCGCGTCGCTGCCGACGCCAACAATTGGAGTCTGCTTGCCAAGCTGGGCGATGCCTGCGATTTTCTCGCGCTGGATCTGACGCTCGAAGCGCCGGACGAGAGCGACGTCAACGACCTCGGGATCTCGCCTGCCGCCGAGCAGCTGCTTCTCGATTGCGCCTATCTTCTCTCGGCATACGACATGCGCCTGGTTTTCGCGGAGTCTCAATCCGTTCTGATCTCAACCGCAGTCGCAAAAATGCAACCCGATTTTCAAATCGTGCGGTGATAACCTTTGATCCGTACGCTCAACATTTCTTTCTGTGGGGGGGCTTTTCTCAAAAAGCTCCCCCACAAAAAAGTCAGGGGTGCTTAGAAAGCACCCCTGAAGCTTTTATTTGATCTCCTCGAAATCGGCGGCACCGTGCTTGCAGAGCGGGCAGACGAAGTCCTCGGGGAGTGTCTCACCCTCATAGACGTAGACGCAGATCTTGCAGACGTAGACCTTCTTTTTGGGTGGCTCGGGGTTGGGCTTGACGTTCTTTTGGTAATAGGTATAGGTCATCGTTTCAAGATCGGAGACGACCTTTGCCTCGGTGACGCGACAGACGAACATTCCGTGCGTATCAAAATCGATATATCGCTCGACCTCGAGAGAGAGGTAGGCGTTGATATAGTGAGGCAGATAGATGAGACCGTTGTCCGAGCGAGAGGGGGAGCAGTTTGCGAACTTGTCAACGTCGCGTCCGCTGACGAAGCCGAATGCCTGAAAGACCTTGAAGGGGGCGTCTGTGGAGAGACAGTTGACGTTCATTTTTCCTGTTTTTTGAATGATGTCGTGCGAATAATTGCGCTTGTTGATGGTGACGGCGACTCTGTTGGGAGAATCGGTCAGCTGAACGACGGTGTTCACGATCAGGCCGTTGTCCTTGTTGCCGTCGTGAGAGGTCACGACGTAGAGACCGTATCCGATCCGAAACAGTGCGGCGGGATTCATTTTTTCGTTGGTTGCTTGTGCCATGCGGTTCACGCTCCTTTCTTTTTTTATATTGTAGCACGTTTTGGAAAAAAATACAATCCCTTGAACAAATTTTTGCAGAAAAAATGAGGAGGAATAGGTGGGAGAAGGGGTGCATATAGTGCAAAGGAAGTCGGAGCTTGGGAGGGCGTTGGATGAGAAAGGGGCGAATCAGAGTCGCGCCGCAGGTTGCGATCTTGTTTTTGTTGATGATTCTGAGTGACCGCAGTGGGCTTTGTCTTGTGACGGTCGGTGCGGCGCTTTTGCACGAATGTGGGCATCTGGTCGCGGCGCGGCTGTTGCGGATTCCGATCTCGGGGTTGCAAATGAGCTTTCTCGGCGCGCGCCTCGAGGTTTCGGGGCGTATGCTTTCCTACGGCGAGGAATGGTTGCTCTGTGCCGCGGGGCCGTTTGCCAGCCTTTTCGCCGCTGCGATTGCTGCGCCGCTTTGGCAATATACCGACGTGGCGCGTGCTTTTTCCTGCGCGTCGTTGGTTTTGGGGCTGCTCAATCTGTTGCCGATCCAAAGCTTTGACGGCGGCAGGATGCTTTCCTGCGTGCTTGCACGCGTTGGCGGTGCGCGTGTGGCGGAGCGGGGGGGCGCGCTCTGCTCCTTCTTTTTTCTCTTTCTCCTTTGGGCGGTTGCGGTCTATTTTTTGCTTCGCGTCGGAGACGGCTTGGCGTTGTTTTGCTTTTCGCTCTCTCTGTTTCTGCGCTTCTTTGAGGGCGAATGATTTTTTTCGACAAAAGAGGTGTACAAAACGGTTGCTTCGGCATAATCTGATAACAGAGAGCGGGAAAACCCCTCTCGGGGAGGTGCCGCGAGGGGCGGTATTGCCTTCCCAATCAAAACATGAGGAGGCACGGTTATGAACAACTGTTTTTGCAATCTGTTCCACGACAACTGGGTTTGGCTGATCATTCTCGCCATCATCCTGTTCTCCTGCTGCGACAACGGCTGTGGGAACGGCGGCTACAACGGTGGCTGCGGTTGCGGCTGCTGATCAAAGCGCAAAAAAACGGGGCGGCTCACCTTGCGTGAGCCGCCCCATCGGCGTGCATATTCGGAGAATTGCGCGCATAGAGTATCGTTAGACCTGATTTTTCAGCGCCTGCAGACATTCGGCGCAAATGCGCTTTTCGTGGAAGAAAATGACGTTGTCCACGTTGTTGCAAAAGATGCAGGAGGGGCTGTATTTTTGCAGGATGATGCGCTCGTTTTCGGTGAAGATCTCGAGCGAATCCTTGATCTTGATGTCCATGCTTTGACGGATCTCGGCGGGGAGCACGATGCGGCCCAATTCGTCGACTTTTCTGACCATACCGGTTGATTTCATCTTTTTGCACTCCTTTTTGGATGTTTTTTGACAAGAGCAATTTTTGTCGGAATGAGTTTATTATAATCCATTTTCTTGGAAATGTCAAGCCATTTTTGGAAAAAGATGTAAAAAATAGGAAAAATTTTATCCAATTTGTCGAGAAATATCCGAAAAAGGAGAGGGAATATGCTTGGAAAGATCTTTGGAGTTTTGTCGATCGCGGCATTTTTGTTCGGTATAGTGACGGGCAACGGAGCCGCGCTCGGAAGCGCCGTGCTGGATGGAGCAAGCCGCGCGGTCGAGGTGACGCTCTCGCTTTGCGGGATGATGTGTCTGTGGTGCGGCATGATGCGTGTGTTGCAGGAGGCGGGGGTGATCCGTCGGCTTGCGCGTCTCCTTTCCCCCTTCCTGCGGCTTTTCTTTCCGAAAGCCTGGCGGAGCGGCGAGGGGATCGAGGAGATCAGCGCCAACGTCAGTGCCAATCTTTTGGGAATCGGCAACGCGGCGACACCGTTTGCACTTGCCGCCATGGAGAAGATGCAAAAAAACAACCCACGTCCCGATCGTGCCACGGCGGAGCAGATCACGCTGGCGGTGCTCAACACCGCGTCGGTGACACTGATTCCTGCCAATCTTCTGGCGCTCAGACGCGCGGCGGGCTCGGAGCGACCCTATACCGTTCTGATCCCCGTGTGGATCTCCTCCGCGTTATCGGCGGCGATGGCGCTTCTGTTGACCTCGATCCCCCGATGGGGAGGGAGGATACGCGTGAGAAGAAGAGGAGGGCGGCGACGTGGCTGAAGGCTGGGCGTCTTTGGCGATGCCGTTGGTGGCGGCTTTGGTGGGGGCGATCATGCTGCTCGGCAGACGGGATTATTTTGCCGCGTTTACTCGCGGAGCCGGCGAGGGCTTGCATACCGCCGTCAAGCTGCTTCCCACCATGGTTGCTCTGATGGTCGCGGTGGCGATGCTGAATGCATCGGGGGCGGTGCGCTTGGTTTCGGAGCTTCTGACACCGCTTGCAGAGCGGTTGGGCGTTCCCTCCGAGCTCTTGCCCTTGCTGGTCACGCGCCCTTTTTCGGGGAGCGCCTCCACTGCGGCGTATACATCACTGCTTTCGGAGGTCGGGGCCGATAGCTTCGTCGGATTCTGCGCCTCGGTCATTTTCGGAAGCTCGGATACCGTGGTTTACGTCATTAGCGTCTATTGCTCGTCCGTGGGGATCCGTCGGACACGTTGGGCTTTTCCGTGTGCCTTTGCCGTCATGCTCTTTTGCATCTTTTTTTCCTGCTTTTTGTGCAGAATGTGGTTTTTTTGAGAATTTGTTGGCAAATACTGAGCCAAGGACGTTGAGAGGGAGGAATCGGATATGATGAAGGGCGCGCAAAAGCAGATGATCGTGGTCAGAACCGCGGACAGCCGCTATTTTGACGAGGCGTATTTCGTATTGCGTCGGGAGATCAAGGCGCACCGCACGCAGAAGCATGAAATGATCAGTGAGGCAAATCGCATCCTGCGCGACTGTGAGCTTTCTCCGCGATCGCCCAAAAAAAGAATCCCACGCGGCGTATGCTTCTTTTTTTCGGGGATCCTTTGCGGGGGCGTGGTGGCGGCTCTCGTTTGTTTGCTGATATTGTGATTTTTGGAATCGCTATTGACAATGAATGAGAAAAGTAGTATAATATTAATATCTTATATGGACCGTATGATCATCCGCCCGACGGCAAAAGCCTGCGGCGGAGCGCTTTTACGAATAAAACGGCTGACCCGGGCTCTGACGGAAGGGGCGTGAGTTTCGTCTGAGGGGTCGGCCTGCCTCTGCTTTGCCGAGAGAAGCGCGCTTGCGCGCACTCCCGTCTTTTTGCATTGCAACGAGGAGATATTTCATAGGGATACATCACAAATTTGAAGAAAGGATTTTACAATGCCAAGAAAACCCAAAAAAACAAAACCGATGGGCAAGATCCGTGTGATCCCGTTGGGCGGCTTGGGGGAGATCGGAAAAAACATGACGGTGATCGAATACGAGAACGACATGATCGTGGTGGATTGCGGACTCGGATTCCCCGACGACGATATGCCGGGCATCGACCTCGTCATTCCCGATATTGCCTATCTTGAGAGCAACAAGGATCGCATCCGCGGCGTCTTTCTGACGCACGGTCACGAGGACCATATCGGTGCGGTGCCCTATATGCTTCGCTCGATCAATCCGCCTGTTTTCGGAACACCGCTCACCCTCGGAATCATCAAAAACAAGCTGGAGGAGCACGTGCTTCCGTGGAAGCCCAATCTCAGAACGGTGAATGCCGGCGACACGCTCAAGGCCGGAGAGATATCGGTGGAATTCATCCACGTCAATCACTCGATCGCAGACGCCTGTGCGCTCGCGATCCGTACACCGCTCGGAACGCTGATCCATACGGGTGACTTCAAGCTCGACACCTCTCCGATCGACGGAGAGATGATGGACATCGTGCGTCTGGGAGAGCTGGGATGCGAGGGCGTGCTGATGCTGATGTGCGAATCGACCAACGCCGAGCGCGCGGGGCACACTCCATCCGAGAAAAAGGTCGGTGCTTCGCTGGAATATATTTTTTCCACGCACAAGCAAAAGCGCGTGATCATTGCAACCTTTTCCTCCAACGTTTACCGCGTGCAGCAGATCATTGATACGAGCGCGCGCCACGGAAGAAAGGTTGCCATCACGGGACGCAGCATGCTCAACATCGTCAGCACGGCGATCGAGCTGGGCTATATGAAGGTCCCCAAGGGTGTTCTGATCGACATCAACGACATCAAGCGCTACAAGCCCGGAGAGCTGACGCTGATCACCACGGGAAGCCAGGGAGAGCCGATGTCGGCGCTCTACCGCATGGCGTTCTCGGATCACAGCCAGGTCACGCTGGGGTCGACCGACCTGGTCGTGCTTTCCTCGAGTGCCATTCCCGGAAATGAAAAGCTGGTGGGACGCATCATCAACGAGCTTTCCAAAAACGAGGTCAAGGTCCTGCATGACGCGGTCGTCGAGGTCCACGTCTCGGGACACGCCTGCCAGGAGGAGCTCAAGCTGATGCAGGCGCTGACCAAGCCCAAATATTTTATGCCGATCCACGGCGAGAGCCGTCATTTGATCGCGAATCGGGATCTTGCGAAATTTATGGGCGTCGATCCGCAGAACATCTTCATTTCCGAGATCGGCAAGGTGCTTGAGATCGATGAGAACGGCGCGCGTTGGGGCGGTACGGTCCCGGCGGGCAAGATCCTGGTGGATGGCTACGGCGTGGGAGACGTGGGTAACATCGTTCTGCGCGATCGCAGACATCTGGCACAGGACGGTCTGATCGTCGTTGTGGCAACGGTGGACATCGACGAGAGAATGATCCTCTCGGGTCCCGACATCGTGTCGCGCGGATTCGTTTACGTGCGCGAGGCCGAGGAGCTGATGGAGGAGGTCCGACAGATCGCCTACGAGGCATTGGCGGATACGCTGGATTATTCGGATCAGGTCGATCGGATGCAGCTCAAAAAATGCGTCAAGGACGACCTCACCAAATTCCTCTATGCCAAGACCAAGAGAAAGCCGATGATCCTGCCCGTGATCATGAACGTGTGAGCTTCCGTTGCTTTTTACCAAAATTTTATTTGTAATTTCTTACAAATTATAAAAAAGCACGCAAAGTTTTGTTTTTGTTCATAATCGAGACACAGGCTTGTCATACTACAAAGTTATAATATCTAAGTGTGGTTGCACGCAAACAATTTATGTGAGAAAGAAAGGAAGTCCCCAACATGGGAAAAGGAAACAGAAACAGACAAATCCATCTGCAGGACAGAATGGATCACCCCGAAAAATACAAAGAAAAGAAAAAGGCGCCCAAATGGGTCGGTAAGCTCGTTGCATGGGTGCTTTTGGCGGCAGTCCTGATCGGTGCTGCAGCCTACATCATCTATGCAAATGCGATCATTCAGCGCGGCCGCATTCTGATCGACAGTAAGAGCGGCAAGTTTGATGTGAACCAGCAGACGGCAGCCTTCATCGCATGGCAGAACGTCTACTCCAATTCGGCGATGTATTGGACCTATTGCTCCTACGGCTTGATGGAGGACACCTACGAAATCACGAAAAACTATAAGACGGCAGACGAGTATGCACTGACCTCTGCGCAGTACAGCCTGGAGAATCAGCTGCGTGACAGCATCGATGACGTCATCGACAGCCTGAAGATCTACGTTGCCGTTTGCGATGCCGCTTACGAGGCAGACAAGAATTATTACAAGAGTGCGGAGATCGAGGCGGAGATCGAGGAATCGATGGCGCAGTTCGAAAAGCTCAGCACGACCTACCAATATCCCTCCGTCAACGCATTCCTCGGTGTTGCGATGGGCAAGGGTATGAAGGAGAGCGACGTTAAGAAGGCGATGAGAATGCTCGCCGTCTACGATGCTTACTGCACGAAGATGCAGATCTCCTTTGAGACCGCGACCACGCTCAAGGATCTGGAAAGCTTCCGTGACGCAAACCCCGAGGACTATTACAAGAACGATTATATCACCTTTGCTGCAGACAACAAGGAGTTCGCAGATCAGCTGGCTGCTTGCACGAGCCCCGAGGATTTCAAGGCTCTGGTTCTGAGCAATCACTTTGAAAAGAACTACAAGACCGTTTACAATAAGTACACCGTTCAGAAGGACGTTGCCAAGGTGCTGGCCGATCTGAAGGGCAAGACCGATGCCAACGAGGGAACGGCTCTGACCGATGCGCTCAACACGCTCGAGTTTGAGGCCGCAAAGACCTACACCTCCACCGAGGAGGGCTTGAATGCCGATCTGAAGGCATGGCTCTTCGACACCGCAAAGCGCAAGCAATATGAGGTTGGCAGTGTGGAGACAGAGGAAGGAATCTACGTCGTTGCCTTCTTCTCCGAGAGCGTCAACGAGGCGGGCGTCGATGCACGCGTCAAGTTCTATCGCTTCGAGGACGGCGTCACCGTGGGTGAGGACAGCGAGTTCAAGAACAACATTCTCAAGCACCTGCAGGAAAGCAAGAAGGAGCAGCCCTCCTATCCCGAGGTGGATTATGAGGCTCACGGCGACAAGGCTGAGGCTCTGGAAAAGAAGCTGAAGGCAGAGGGCGCTGACGTTGCTGCGATTCTGGCGGAATATGAAAAGACCGCCGTTGAGGCTCTGAAGTCGACCGACAAAACGCATCCCGAGGATGTGGTGAAGGCTGTCTTTGAGGACGGCGTTGCCGCAAAGGATATTCTGAAGGCCACCGACACGGACGCTTCCTACGTCGTTTACGTCGAGGAGATCGGCTCTGCCACGGCGAAGATCACCTACGTCACCTTCGAATCCGATCTTTACTATCAGATCATTGCGGATCTGTCCAATTCTTTGGATAAGGTTTATCCGACCGACAAGTCCATCAACCACACCAAGGACGCCAAGGCAGATTCCTTCGAGGCTTGGATCTCGGCGCTCAACGAGGGCACTCTGACCTCCGCGCGCACCGCGAATGAGACCAAGACCTTTGAGACGGTCAAGGATAACGTCACCACCTATAACGTCTATATGGTTACCAGGCTGATGTATCTCGACACGACCAAGGCGGTTCACGGCGGATACTATCTCCTCAACTCCTCCACGCACGAGCAGGATGCCGAGAAGGCAAAGAACGATCTTTCCGGCAAGACGTACGCGGGATTGATCAACGAGCTCTCCGCGCTGGGCGGCACCACCTCCTATACGCTTCTGGAGTCCTCGGTTACCGACGCAAACCTGAAGGCATGGCTCTTCTCGGCTGACCGTCAGGCAAACGAGATCGCCGTTTTCAAGAACGTGGCGGGAACGGGAAGCTACGTCGCCGCATTCATTGAGAGCGGTGAGACCTGGCAGAACAATGCCAAGAGCGCTTACGTGACGGACAAGCTTCAGTCCTGGATGGATGGGCTTGCAAAGGATTATCAGGTCAATGAGAAGGTTCTCGCAAGACTCGGAGAGCCCTCGACCGATACCACCGCAACGACGGCGGCTTGATCACAAATAAAAAAACAAAATGGCATGGAGCTTTCCGTGCCATTTTGTAACCCTTTGAATATACTGTATTACCGACATTAGAAAAGGATTGGTCAGTATGATACTTGATGCAAAACAAACCACGGTTGCTTACCGCTGCCCGGAGTGCGGTGCCGGCGTGATGAGTGCGGTCAACGTTTTCTCGCTTTCCGCCGATATGGTGAAGCTCAAATGCACCTGCGGAAAAAGTGAGATGACCGTCGTCTCTCAAAAGGACGGAAAGGTGCGGCTCACCGTACCCTGCCTGACCTGCCCGACGCCTCACACCTTCACCCTCAATTCCTCACTCTTCTTCGGCAAGGAGCTGTTTGCGCTCCAATGTCCCTATTCCGATTTTGGGATCGCCTGTCTGGGCGAGATCAATCAGGTCAAGGCGGAGCTGGCGCGTGAGGAGCTTGCGCTGTTGGATATGCTGGAAAAAAGCGGGATCGATTGCGCCGAGTTCTTTGGCGGCAAGGCGCAGGAGAACGGCTCTGAAGATCCCATGCTGTCCGATCCGCAGGTGAGGGAGATCGTGATGTTCGTGATCAACGATCTGGACGCGGAAGGGAAGATCTTTTGCAAGTGCGATCCTCATGACAACGGCAGACAGTACGATGCCGAGATCCTCGACGAGGGTGTTCGCGTCACCTGCCGCAAATGCGGAGCGTCACGTCTCATTCCCACCGATTCGAGTCTCAGCGCCCACGCGTTTCTGAACGCCGACGCGCTGTATTTGGAATAAAAATATACAAAAATCAGCGGGGGCTTCTTTCGAGAAGCTATACAAAAAGAAAGGGTGGCTTTTGAAAAAAGCCACCCTTTTAAATTGCAGATATTATTTCAGGTCGAAGTCCAGCATGATGGGACTGTGATCGGAGGAGCAGAGGATTGTTTTTTCGTGGAGAACGCGGTAGGTTTTCGCGTCGATGCCGCCAAGCGTGAAGATGTGGTCGATGGCGCGCTCGTATCCGAGATAGGTACCGTTTTCGATGCCGGGACATTTGTAATCAACGAAGTTATCGAGCTCCGGGCACCAGACGGGATAGCCGTGACAGGAGCAGATGTTGTCGGCATCGGCTGCGGTGCTGTGCGAATCCTTGAAGCCGGCATCCTCGAGTAGCTTGCAGGCGGCAAGCGTTGCGGGGGAGTTATAGTCTCCGCCGATCAGGAAGGGCACGTTGTATTCCGCGGACATCCTTTTGAGGAAGGGGATCGCCTTGGAGAGCTCCTCCGTACGCCAGGGATCGCCGTCCGTGGGAAGCTTGTTGACGCTGTATGCATTGGGAACGAGGTGCGTGACGGCAGAGCCGAAGCGCTTTCCGGTTGCAATATTCTCAAACACCGCCGCAAGAACGCCGCGGTAGCGCGAGGGAACGTCGTTGTAGTAGCGTCCGTCCTTGGCGACTGCGAGATTGTTTTCGTCGGTCATCAGGCTGCCGTAGAATTCCATGTGACAGGAGCCCTCGACGTAGCGGAGGGTCTCGGTGTTGTAGAACATGGGATTGATCATCAGGCGGTTGATCTCGGGCGGTGTGACCTCGCGGTAGCCGATGGCGGTGAGCAGCTCGATGATATCGGTGCGCTCTCTCCATTCGTCAACGAACTCGTTGAAGCAGACCACGTCGGGACGGAGAGCCATGATCTCCGCGATCTCAAAGGCGGCTCCGCGCGAGCCGTAGTAGCGCGGCACGGCGGTCTGGTCATACGACCACACGTTGTGGAACATCACGCGGTTTTCCGCGGTCTTTTCCGTCAGCATTTCTCCCGTATAAGCACCCGTGTGAGAGACGGTGGGAAGGGTTGCTTCGGTTGCATCGGCAAACAGCTCCTCGGTCAGATAATCGGATGCCGCGATGAAGCCGAACTGATCGGCGGCGCAGACCACCAGGCAGCCTCCCTCGTTTTTGACCGAGAATGCGCCCTGTGCAAGGTCGGCGCACTCGCGAACCACAACTGCGTCAGCGGGGACTTCCTCGGTGGTCAGCGCCAGCTTGATCCCCTTTTTGAAGAAGTGATATTGCAGAGAGAGTGCGGGATACATGGCGGCCTTGAGCGACTTTTTCGGATAGACGATTGTAAACATGATAAATCCTCAATCTTTCTTTTTTCTACACATCCATTATAACATACAAAAACATCAATATAAATGGCGATTTTTGTAAAAGACATTGACGATTTTGCATTTTTGAAGAATGTGATTATAAATAAGGGAATAACAGGTACTTGCTGTGCGCATCCAACACGGTGTAATCGGGGATCTCATAGCGATTGTCGTTGGAGTCGCGAATCAGCACGCGCGTGGTGCCGTGAAGGGTTTTGATGTCGCTTTGCCTGTTGCGGATGCGGAAGGCTACGGTGCCGCGATCGGTGTTCACCTTCCATTTGATCGAGCCGAATTTTTCGCTGATCTCCAGGACACTCTCGATTTTTGGGATCATGTAGTATTCTGCAAAGCATTCCCGCAGCGCATCGGCAGATGCCGCGTCCAGCTCCTCAAAATCGCGCACGAACGCAACCTCGCGTTCCTTGCTGTCCAACAGGGAGATATACATGGTGGTGTTGGTGATGGGAAACAGGAGATGCGGCTCCAGATCCTCGAGAACGCTACCGTCTCGCAGCGTCAGGCGCACGTGATAAAGATCGGTTCGCTCCAGGCGTCCGGTGTATTGATCGACGTAGATTCTTTCCATGAAGTCATCCTCCTCAACCAAAATTTTCGGCGCGACGTTCCTTCGCGACCTTGTCGGACATGGATTGGATTTCCACCAAACGGTAGTATTTTCCCTTCAGCTCCATCAATTCCTGAGGCGTTCCGCACTCAATGATCTGTCCGTTGTCGACCACCACGATCTTGTTTGCCTTTGCCAAGGTGGAGAGACGGTGTGCGATCATGATGGTGGTTCTGCCGCTGATGAGATTTTCGATCGCCTCTTGGATGAGATGCTCTGTCTCGGAGTCGACCGAGGCGGTTGCCTCGTCAAAGACCAGCATTTTGGGGTTGCGGAGCATCGCGCGCGCGATCGATATACGCTGACGCTCACCGCCCGAAAGACCGGTGCCGCGCTCGCCGAGCACCGAGTCGTAGCCATCGGGCTGGCGAACGATGAATTCATGCGCGTTGGCAATGTCCGCCGCGTGAATGATCTCGTCCACCGAGAAGCTGTCATCGCCGTAAGAGATGTTGTTGTAGATGGTGTCGTGGAACATCATCGGCTCCTGTTGAACGTAGCCGATATGAGCGCGATAATATTGCATATCGATGTCGCGGATGTTGACGCCGCCGACGAGGATGTCGCCCTCATAGTGGTCGTAATAGCGCAGCAAAAGATTGATCAGAGTCGATTTTCCCGAGCCTGTCGTGCCGACGATGCCGACGACGTCACCCGGCTCGATGGTCAGGTTGATGTTTTTGAGCACCTTTTTGGAGCGGTCGAATGAGAAGTTCACGTTTTTGAACTCGATGCGTCCGCCGATGTCGGCATCGGTGTTGCCCTTGCCGAAGTCATGCTCGGGCTCGGCATCGAGAATGTCCATGATGCGCTCCGCCGATGCCATCGCGCTTTGCGTGGAGTCGGAGAAGTTCGCAAAGAAGTTGACGGGCTCGTAGAACATCGAAGCATAGGAGATGAAGGATACCAGAAGTCCCGCGGAGATCTGATCGTCGATGCCGCCGATGACCAAGGATCCGCCAAAATACCAGATGATCACGCTTCCGCAGGCGATCAGAAAATTGACGACGGCAGGGTAGGCATTCAGGATCCTTCCCGCCTTGCTGTCGATCGTTCTCCATTCCTCCACGCAGGAAGCGAATTTTTCGGAGGCTTTTTTCTCGTTGGTAAAGGATTTGACGACGCGGATGCCGGGGATCGTGTCGGTGAGCACCGAGGTCACGGCGGCGGAGCGTCTCCAGATGCGGCGGTAGAAGGGCGCGATCTTTTTGCGGAAGATGCGCGAGCCGACCACCACGATGGGAACGGGGATCAGTGAATAGAGCGTCAGCTTCGGGTTCATCACCATCATCACGATCACGATGCCGATCAGCTTGAAGAACATCACGATTACCTCTTGCGTGATGCGGATCATGAAGGCCTGCAGAGTGGCGGTGTCACCGCTGATGCGATTGATGACAGAGCCGGTGGAGGTCTTGTCATAGAAGCGCATGGGCAGATACTGTGCCTTTTCATAGACGTCCTTGCGGATCGCGGCAACGATCTTGTTTCCCGCCACGCGCATCTGATAGCCGCGGAAGCCCGATATGACGAAGCGCACCAGATGAATACCGATCAGTCCGAGCGCAATATATAATAGAAGCAAACTGTTTTTGTTCGGCAGAACATCGTCCACCAAAAGCCGGGTCAGATAGGGCGGTGTCAGTGCGAGCGCCGTGGTGAAGAGTGAGAGAAGGACCGAGACGACGATCGTGGGCATCTCGGGCTTGAGATACTTGCCCAGCTTCTTGAACAGGCGTCCCTTTTTCATGCATCCGATGCAGGGAACACCGGGCGCCGAGAGGGTCCTTCCGCACTTGGGGCAGACCGAGAGCAGCTTGTTGTAGGCCGCGTCGATCGCTTCCAATGCCTCCTCGGGCGCTGTGCCGTCGCGCACGTCGGTGACAAAGGAGAGGACGGCGTCGCAAAGCGCGGCGACCGAAAACGTAAAGCGGAACACGTTTCGGACCGATCCGTCCTTGAGTCTTGCACGCATTATGCCGTTTCCGTACATTCTTTTGTTGTAGATCTCGTCCACGTCGGAAAAGGCAAGCGGCTCGGAGCGCGTCTCGCTCCCAAAATCATAGGAAAAGAGGTGCGCTCGCGTTGCCAGAAGCACGCAGGAGCTGTATCTTGCCGGCATTGAGATTTCACCAACGACGGCAAAGAGGATCGGTTCATTCTCTTCTGTCAGAGAGAGGATGGTCTGAATCTGCTTTTCATCCAATTTCCGGTTGGTTAAAAAGGGAGTATCCATTTCCGTTTCCGTGCCAAAAGGCACCCTCCTTATTTGATTTTTGTGTATTATAGCATACCGAAAAAATGATGTCAACCCGGTTTTCGGAACTTTGGTAATTATCGGGGATTTTTTTGGCGTTTTGACAAATTCCGGTTTGTATATATGCAAAACAGAGGGGCAAAGGATGGATAAAGCGGCGTTTGAGGGAGAAAACAGGAGAACGGGGGATATACAAAGTTCGTCAAATTCCACAACCGAAAAAAATCAAAAAAATGATTTCAAAACCTCGGTTTGGGCGCAAAAACGGCCAAAAAACGAAGAAAACGAGAGATTGAGGGGTGCTAAATTAAAATTGCAAAAAAATTTTTCAAAAAGGGGTTGACAAGGCATTTTTGTTGTGGTATAATATGCAAGCATGAAAAAAGATAGCGAATATTTTGTATGGAGGAAACACTACAATGTCCACATTTATGCAGAAAAAAGAGAACGTAGTTCGCAAGTGGTACATTCTGGACGCTGCGGGCAAGCCCATGGGTAGAACCGCAGTTGCCGCTGCAAACCTGCTCCGCGGCAAGAACGAGCCCGAATTCACCCCTCACGTCGACTGCGGTAACTTCGTCATCGTCATCAACGCTGACAAGGCTGTCCTGACCGGTAACAAGATGGAAGATAAGTACTACTATCACCATTCCGGTTATATCGGCGGTATGAAGGCTGTTCAGGCAAAGACCATGATGGCAACCAAGCCCGAGAGAGCGATGGAGCTTGCAATCAAGGGAATGCTGCCCAAGAACACGCTGGGAAGCAAGGCTTTCACCCGTCTGAAGGTTTATGCCGGTGAAGCTCACAAGCACGAGGCTCAAAAGCCCGAGGCTTATGAGATCTAATTGAGAGAAAGGAAGGACACACCAGATGTATACAAGTTCTAAGCCCTATTTCTACGGCACCGGAAGAAGAAAGAAGTCCGTTGCTCGCGTTCGCATCGTTCCCGGTACGGGCGTGATCACCATCAACAAGCGTGACATCGATGATTATTTTGGTCTGGAGACCCTGAAGCTGATCGTCAATCAGCCCTTCGGCGTCACCGGAACCGAGGGTAAGTTTGACATTATCGCAACCGTAAATGGTGGCGGTATCTCGGGTCAGGCAGGCGCAATCCGCCACGGCTTGGCACGTGCCCTCGTTGCAGCAGACGCAGAGTACAGACCTGCCCTCAAGGCTGCAGGCTTCCTGACTCGCGATCCTCGTATGAAGGAAAGAAAGAAGTACGGACTCAAGGCTGCACGTCGTGCACCTCAGTTCAGCAAGAGATAATTTCGACCGAAGGTCGAAATTTGCAAAAAACGCTCAGCATATGCTGGGCGTATTTTGTTATCTCTTGGAGAACAATGGATTGCCCTTGCGGGCATGAATTGGCTTACGCCATGAATTGCACCTCGGGTGCATGAATTGCCTGCGGCATTGAGAGAACGGGCAATTCAATTCATGAAATCGCAGATTTCAAATCATGAAGTCAAAGGCTTCAATTCATGACGGCTTGCCGTCAATTCATCTTCAAAGAATACAAAGCCAAGATGGCTGAATCTATCGAACACGATTTACTTTAATCAAAAAGGGCGGTTTAATTTGTAAAAACTCTGCCGTCCTATTTACTTTTTGCCGTTTTTATGGTATAATATAACTAATCGATAAACTTGAATTTGACGGAGGGGTATTTTCATGAAAAAGATAACTTGTATAATTCTTTTCTTCTTGATAATTTTTACGGTTTCAGGATGTGGGAATGTTGATAAAGATAAAATAGAATATACTCTTTCCGATGACGGAACATATTATATTTTATCTTATGTTGGGGCGAATGTTGAAAATCTTGTTATTCCCGAATATTACAACGGAAAGCCGGTGCTTGAAATTGGAGATTACGCCTGTTGCCACAAAAGTGGACCATTACATAATGATTCTAAAATAAAAAGTGTTCAGATAGAAGCAAACCTTACTAAAATTGGGGATTCCGCATTTCAAGAATGCATTTTTCTTGAAACAATCAACATTCCTTCAACTGTAACTGAAATTGGGGCAGGTGCATTTTCAATGTGTGAATCTCTGGGGAGCATTGAAATTCCCTCAAGTGTAACGCATATTAATAGATCACTTTTTAATGGGTGTAAGGAATTAGAATCTATACGCTTCCATAATGGAATTACAAAAATTGATGCATTCGCTTTCTTTGGTTGTAATTCAATTGTTGAAGTAACTTTACCCGAAGGGATAGAATTTATTGGCGATTACGCATTTTCTATGATGGAAAATCTTAAGGAAATAAAAATTGCCGAAGAAAACAAGAATTTTGTATCTATTGGTGGAATTCTTTATAGTAAGGATAAGAAAACACTCATTCAATATGCACCCAAAAACGAGGATGAGAGCTATATAATTCCCGAAGGGGTTAAAACAATAGGTGGATACGCTTTTGCGGGGAATTCAAAAATCAAGAGCATTTGCATTCCCGACAGCGTTGGTGTAATCGGCGAATATGCATTTTATCATTGCTCTGCTTTGGAAAACATAAACATTCCGAGTGGAGTGACGAAAATTTTGATGCGTCAATTTGAAGGTTGCACCTCACTTAAGGAGCTTTCACTTCACAATAAAATAACAAAAATTGATTACGGTGCATTTATTAGATGCTCATCTCTTGAGAAATTGGAAATTCCCGAAAGCGTTACCGAGATAGGAGGATATGCATTTTCGGAATGTTCAAGTCTTAAAGAGATCAATCTTCCAATTGCATTAGTGGAATTGCCCTATGCAATGTTTAGTAAATGTACATTGCTTGAAACTGTTTCCATCCCAAACGGGATAGAGAAAATTGATTTTGACACATTTTTAGGATGTACTTCCCTTAAAAGTGTTTATATTCCAAACTCTGTAAAGGAAATTGGTCATGGAGCTTTTGGTGTTTGTACATCGCTTTCGGATATCAATTTTGGCGGAAACAAGAATGAATGGAAATCAGTTGACGGAATATATGGAGCTTTGGGGAACAAAAAAGATAATTGGTGCTATGGATCCGGTGATTTCATCATCCATTGCACTGATGGAGATCTTGAAAAATAAATTGCTTAACTTCTCAATATTACATAACAGCTTAATAAATTCCAATTTGTTGAGCTGAATAGGCGTTGAATGTTGGTGCAAATTTGATGCAACACTTTATGCGACGATACTCACGATATTCACGATATCGCACGAAAACGCACGATAAAGCTACGAAATCACACGTATTTCCACGATATTCACGGTATCAAACGGTGTTGCTAAAACTCCAAGAGATAAGTTCTTATTTACAAAAAAGTTCTGCACCGCAGAGCTTTTTTGTTTTATGCACCGAAGGTGCAATTCATGAACGCAGTTCAATTCATGGCGGAGCCAATTCATGCCCGAAGGGCAATTCATTTTTCCACGTCCTATTTACTTTTTGCCGTTTTTATGGTATAATACAACTAATAGATAAACTTGAATTTGACGAGGGAGTGAATGATGAAAACATTATTCATGATTGGCGGCACGATGGGAGTGGGCAAAACAACCGTGTGCCAACAGTTAAAACGAGAGTTACAGAATAGCGTATTTCTTGACGGAGATTGGTGTTGGGATGCAAGTCCGTTCCAAGTAACCGATGAAACAAAAGCAATGGTGACGAATAATATTTGTTATGTACTCAATAATTTTCTGAAGTGTTCTGCATACGAGAATATCATTTTTTGTTGGGTGATGCACGAGCAGAGTATTATCGATTCCATACTTGTGAAGCTGGATACACAGAACTGTGAGGTAAAATGCATCTCGCTTGCAGCGGATGAAAAGACTCTGCGTGCAAGATTGGCAATGGATGTAGACAGAGGTATTCGTTCTGAAGATGTAATTGAAAGAAGCATAGCAAGAATACCGATGTATCAAACACTCAATACCATTAAAATTGATACCAATGCAAAAACCGTGGCTATGATTGCCAATGAGATCAAGCAGTTGTAATACTGCCCAATTCCAATATGTCTGACGAATTGGTGATCCCTACGGGACTCGAACCCGTATTTCCAGCTTGAGAGGCTGGTGTCCTGACCGATTAGACGAAGGGACCATGGGGCGGCAATGCGTCGCTGGTGATCCGCACCGGATTCGAACCGGTGTTGCAGCCTTGAAAGAGCTGTGTCCTGACCATTTAGACGAGCGGACCAGGATGATTCACCTGTAGGGGATGGCGTCCTCGACATCCCGTCCGCCGTCAGGCGGCAGTTCGGTATGCGGGAAAATTTGCCCATCGAGGTCAAATTTTTCCGACGGGTCGTCGAGGACGCCGACCCCTACATTTTTCTGCGTTGCAGTGAATTAAGAAACCGTGGTCACCAGAATATCATCGATGCGGACATGAAGCAGCGCCGCAAGAACGATCAGATTGTCAACGGTGGGCAGTGCCGTGCCGTTCTGCCATTTGTAGATGGCCTGGGGAGAATTGAAGCCGAAAACCATCTGCAGGTCGTGGACGGAAAGCCCGGCGGCCTTGCGCAGATAAGTCGGAGGCCAAGCGGTCTTAGGAAG
>JAZSJS010000071.1:0-20759 GCA_045534435.1 Eubacteriales bacterium | reverse complement strand
ACCGCTTGGCCTCCGACTTCTCCTTGGGGCGAACGTATATGAAACGCACGTCGTAGTCGCTGTCAGGCGAGGCAAATCCCCACGCCCGGCTTCCCGACTCAATGCAGTGCAAAATCTTTATGTTTTCTCGTTTCTCAATCTCATCAAGTTTTTCAAGAATTGTTTCTCTCATGGGCATTTCCTCCTTTCGAGGTTTGCTCTATTATACCATAAAATTGTGAATTCTTCAAGTCACCTCACGGTTAAATATTATCACCGCTGTAATCAAAGATAACCGCCGAGCGATTATACCCCATTATACCCCTCTGCAAAGGGGTATAATAAAGCCTCGGCAAATTTGGGTAATTCTTAAAATCTGCCGAAGAATTGCAAAATTTTCAACCCTTGTTTGCCAAGCTCCCGGTAAAAAGCGGACACCCATGCTTTCGCACAGGTGCCCTTAGACTCAGTGTTCCTTGGCTTTGTGATTAGCAAGCGTTTTACCCGCCTTGCTTTTCGCAGACTTAGAGGAGTTCTTGGACGCCAGGGTTTTACCAGCTTTACCGACTTTTCCGCCGTGATGTGTAGCCATCGTATTCACCACCCTTCATTAACCTTTGGGAGGACAAGGATCATTGCCGTGGCTATCCGAGGCTTGGATGCGTCCGTTCATACAGTGGATGACGAGTTCAGTACCCTGATTTTGACTGATTTGTCTTCCTGCGGTTACTGCTTCTTCCTTGGTCTCAAAATGACCGCTGGAACGCTGGGAGCCGTTACGCTTCACATCCCAACCTCCATTGGAATTGTGAACGACATGATGAGAAGAACGTGCCATATTGATTACCCCCTATGTGCCTTCGGACAGCAGACTACGCAGCCGTCCGCATCGGAATAAATTTTCTTTGCTTGAGCGACAGCCTCGGTCTCACTTGCAAAGTAACCTACATACTGTGCGCTACGAATACCGAGTTGCTCTGCGTGCTCTTTTGTGTGAACTTCGTGATGAAGTCCAGGATTTAAGGTCTGATTGTTGTTAACGTAGTAATGATGATACATATTAATTCCTTTCTGCTTGACAATGCAAGCGATACACAATAGTTTAATAACGTACAATCCGAATGAGCAGTTAATCTGAGTCGTCAGTTTACTGCTCTTTTATATTGGCGCATAGGCATCACCTCCTCAAAGCTTTAGCAAGAAAACAAAACATAATAAACCATTGGTGCGATATCCGTGGACGCTCCCGCAGATATAAAGCTACTTTTCGCCCCTCTCCGGCTGTACCCGCAAAGGAACTCTCGCTTCGCTATGTTGACATTCGGGTACACCGCAGGTAAAATTAAAAGGCCTTTTGCCATAGATTTATCACTGTTTTGTCTCCTATTGGGTACATTATATCACAAATATTTCCAAAAAGCAATAGGCAAATTAAAAATATTTCTTTTAGGAGACAAAAAAGTTTCTGATCAGAAGAAAATTTCCAAAAAGTGTTGCTTTTGAGGTACAAATATGCTATAATGATACCAATAGGAGGTGCATTATGTCTACTATTGGTGATTTTATTAAAGAAAGAAGACTATCAAAGGACTGGTCAAAACGAACATTAGCTGAAAAAGCTGGCATTAGCCATTCCGAAGTACATCGAATTGAAAACGGAGAACGTGAAAACCCCTCGATAAAAATGTTATTAGCTATTTCAGAAGCGCTTTCTGTTCCTAAAGAAGAAATGCTCAGAATCGCGGGTTACGCTGATAATGAAGGGGATGTTCCGTTAATTGAAAAAGTGTTCCCGGATTTAAAAACTGAAAAGCAACAAAAAGCCGCGCAGTTGGTTATCGATGGTCTTGCTCGTGGTAGCAGGGAGAATGAAGACTTTGACTTTGATGCCTTCGTTGACCATATGGATATGTTTTTAGATCATGCGAAGAAAAAGAAAAATTCCTGAGAAGCCTCGTTATGTAACAATTACTCGAAAAGCATACCAGCTTCTTGCAGAGCTGGAGGTATCAAGGTTTCCTGTTGATCCTTTTGAAATAATAGAAAAGCTTGACAGCCTTTATCTTGAGGCATGGAGTGAATTAAGAGACGTCACTGGCGTTTCTGACCCTTTTGGTTTGAAAGCCCGTAAACTGGATGCAGAAACAAATGTTAAGCGTGGAACGGGAGAATATTTAATTGTATATGATGATACAATAGGGTATTTGCCTCGCATCAGATTCACGCTGGCGCATGAAATTGGTCATATCATTATGGGGCACTTTACAGAGTTTGAGAAAACTTCCCTACGTGAGGGGCTTACTCATGCAGAAAAAACAGTTCTTGAACGTGAGGCCGATGCTTTCGCTGCAGAACTGCTCGCTCCTCGAACAATTCTGCGAAGATTTCCGGGAATGAAAAATGACTCGGCATGGTTAAAACAAACCTGTTTTCTATCTGAACAGGCAGCCGATATCCGTGCCCAAGAACTGAAACGGGTAGATTTTAGTTATTATAGACACGAGGATCAGCTTCACAGAAATTTTTATAATTATTTAGAGGAAAAAGGAATATATCCTATCCCAGATCATCGACTTACCGAAGATACAATCATCATTCCCAGTGAATTGGATGATTATCTTTTGTGTGACTATTGGCCATATATTGCTGCCACTATTGGAATGTATGAGAAAATGCCTGCGCTTCAAGCGGCGATTGCTCCTGCAGTGGCGTTTTATGATGACGGAAATATGGTTCTTTTCGTCAATAATGAGGAAACAAAAAATATCGCCGAGCAAGGCAAGGAAGTGATTCTTAAGTGTTTGGCGAAATACGCAAATTCCCCTGTGACACAAATTAGTATTCGTGTTGCTCAAATAAGCGTATAAATGACTCCGTAACTATGCCTTTATCGGAGAATGGAGGAAATAACAATGCCCAAACTTACAATATCTCAATTAGAGTCGCACTTGCTTAGTGCGGCAGACATTCTCCGCGGCAAAATGGACGCATCCGAATTTAAGGAATACATATTTGGAATTTTGTTTTTGAAGAGACTGTCTGACATTTTTGATGAAAACAGGAAAATTATTGAAGAAGAACAGAAAGAAAACCTTCCTCCCGAGGAACTTGCACAATATCTGGAAGATAAAACATCTTATGGTAGCACTTTCTTTGTACCGCGAGAGGCTCGTTGGGAGTGTGAAGATATCGGAGATGGATGGAAGGGATTACTCCATCAAAAGACAGATGTTGCACAGAAACTGAAAAAAGCTCTCAAAGCTATCGAAAAAGAGAATATGGAGCTTGAGGGCGTTCTCAGTAGCATCGACTTCGGTCGTAAGGTTAAGAACAAGCAGATCATCAATAACGATAGATTGGTGCAACTCATTCGCCATTTCAACAAGTATAGGCTGACAAACGACAACTTTGTTTTCCCGGACTTGTTGGGTGCTGCGTATGAGTATATGATTAAGAACTTCGCAGACTCTGCTGGAAAAAAAGGCGGAGAATTTTACACGCCCTCGGCTGTTGTTCAGCTTATGGTGCGTTTGATCAAACCACAAGAAAATATGTCTGTGTATGATCCTACAGTCGGTAGTGGCGGTATGCTCATTCACAGTAAACGATATGTTGACGAAAACGGCGGTGATGGAACTCGCCTGGCTCTATTTGGGCAGGATGATGCTGCTACTGTTTGGTCTATCTGTAAAATGAATATGATTATGCATGATGTCAAATCTGCAGATATTCAACACGGAGATACACTGACCGAGCCGCATTGGCACGATGATCAACACGTTAGCCAGTTTGACCGCGTTCTCGCAAATCCTCCATTTTCTCAGAACTATACACGCAATGAGAAAATGCAATATCAGAACCGATTCGTTTACGGATGGGCTCCGCAAACCGGTAAGAAGGCCGACTTGATGTTCGTTCAGCACATGATCGCCAGTCTGAAGCCGGATGGTATGATGGTTACCGTTATGCCTCACGGTGTACTATTCCGTGGAGGAAAAGAAAAAGAAATCAGAAAAGGTATTTTGGAAGACAAGCAAGACATACTGTATGCTATTATCAATCTTCCGCCCGATCTTTTCTATGGCACAACTATTCCGACCTGTTTGCTGGTTATTAGCAAGAAAGCAAAACCGGAAAAGCTCAAAGGCAAGGTGTTAATTATTAACGCCGATGCCGAATACGGCGAGGGCAAAAATCAGAACTATCTGCGTCCCGAGGATACTGAAAAAATTGTTTGGGTGTTTGACAACCTTGTTGAGGAACCCAATTACTCCAAGTTGGTTCCAATTTCCGATATTCTCGATAAAACCACGAATGATACAAATTTGAACATCCGCAGATATGTGGATAATACACCTCCGCAGGAGCCACACGATGTAAGAGCCCATATGCTTGGTGGTGTTCCCAATGCGGAAATCAGGGCCTTGAATGGATTGCTTGACAAATATGAGATCGCGGCAGGTGACATTTTCTCCGACCGCGAAGAAGGATATTCTAATTTCCGTGATGTAGTTGCAACTAAGGGCAAAATTCAAACTTTCATCTCTGAACACCCTGGCGTTATTACGGCCAACTCAAAAATGTGTGCGACCTTTGAAACTTACTGGCAGGGCGTTGAGGCAGAGGTTGATCAAGTAAGAGATGGCTTAGCTATCACCAATTTTACTGCCAAGCACAAAACTGCGATTGCAGATGCGTTGGTGCCTGTCGGCATTTTGGACAAGTTCCAGTCTCTTGGTGTATTCGCCAACTGGTGGGACCATGAATATACCGTGCGCGAGTACACAGACGTGGTCGAAGATGCTGATGGCGGCGAGAAGAAGGTTGATGTCAAGGAAACCATCACCGTCAAAAACGTCTTCAAGACCATTTGTGGAGAGCACTATGTTGCTTCTCTTGTCAGCGATGCTAAAATTGCTTCCGAGCATTTTCAGGATGAACTGAATGAAATTGAAAGACTTGAGGCTGAAGCGCAAGATGCTTTAACTGATTTGATGACCTACGCATTGGCTATTGATATTGGCAGCGACGAGGATGATTCCGATGACGAAGATGCAGAGCCTAAGGAGCCGACCCTCAAGGATATCAAAAAATATCTTAAAGAGCTTGGCACCGACGAAGCCAAAGCTCAACTTAAGGAAATTGGCAGACTGGAAAAGGTAAAGAACGCCGCCAACCGCGCGCTCACCAAGGCAAAGAAGGAGTTGCAGAGCAAGATCGATGCTATCCGTGACAATCTCACCGAGGAACAGTGCCGCTCTATGGTACTCCAGATCCTCCATGAGTGTTTTGTCGAAGAACTCAATAAATATCTTCTTGCTGAAGTTATGGTCACCGTAAAGGCCGTTCAGAAACTCTGGGAGAAGTATTACACCTCCGCCAATACGCTTTTGGATCAAAGAAAAAAGGCTGAGGACAAATTGAATGAATTCCTGGAAAAGCTGGGGTATCTGTATGAGTAATAAGAAAACAATGGTTTTGCAGGACTGCTTCTCTCTGCGTGCTCGTATTGGCTGGCAAGGATTACGTGCTGATGAGTTCCTTGATTATGGCCCTTATCTTGTTACGGGAACGGACTTTGTAAACGGCAAGGTAAACTGGGATACTTGTTATCATGTAACGGAGGAACGCTTCAAACAGGATACTGGAATTCAATTAAAAGAGAATGATCTTCTGGTGACAAAAGATGGTACTGTAGGAAAAACGGCCTTTGTGGTTGATTGCCCTGAAAAGACCACACTCAACAGTCATATATTTCTCGTCAGAACAACTACTGGCAAGGTATTGCCTCAATATTTGTATTATATTTTGAATTCTCGTTTTTTCGAGGATTTTCAAGCGAATACGCTGACAGGAACTACCATAAAAGGTCTAACACAGGAAAACTTCTATAAGTTTAGTTTTCCTGCACCTGAAGATACCAAGGAACAAGCCAAAATTGCGGAGGTTCTTAGTGCTACAGATGAGGTTATCGATGTTGCTCGAAAAATGATCGAGAAATACCAGTCGATTAAAGATGGTATAATACAAGATTTGTTTGCCGAGCACATTGAAGCTGGCAATACAGTTAAATTAGGTGATCACGCTAAAGCACTTGGAGGAAAACGTGTCCCAAAAGGGCATGAGCTTCAAGTTGCCCCTACTCGTCATCCATATATTCGAGTTCGCGATATGACACATTCAAAGGTCATTGAGTTGAATGATGGTTATCAATACATCGATGATGACACCCACAAAAAGATCTCACGTTATATTGTTGACGCTGGCGACTTGATTATTTCTATAGTTGGAACTATTGGCGCTGTTGCGATAATCGGAGAAACGCTTGATAAAGCCAATCTTACGGAGAACTGTTCTAAGATAGTCGATATATCTGATTTCACACCCGAATTTCTATACTATTATTTGACATCTTCTTATGGAAAGAAAGAGATCAGCAAGAATACTATCGGTGGAGTTCAGCCTAAGTTGCCTCTCAAGAACATATTGACGTTGCCAATCCCTAACATAGACATTCCCCAGCAACAGGAAATCGTCTCTATTCTAACGGCAATAGATGAGAAACAGTTTGTTGAAATGCAACGTTTAAGTAAACTACACAAAATACGCGACGGATTAATGCAAGACTTACTGACACAGAAAGTGTCAGTAAAGCCGATTATTTGAACAAGGAGGTAAAGGGAATGCCCGGAAGACCATCAGAATTACAATATGTAGAAACGCCCCTTTTGGAGCAGCTTAAAAGCTTGGGCTGGTCTGTCAAGGTGCTGAATGATGCTGAAAAGCATCTGCCAGAAAGTAGTTTCCGTTCCTCTCTGCGTGAGGTTATCATTCCCTCTAAATTCAAGGACGCATTGCGCAGATTGAATCCTTGGCTGGAGGATGACCAAGTCGATGCTTTGTGCGAGCAGATGCAGACTTATGATTTTCCTACAGATAAGCTTTTGGACAACAACATCTGCGTGTTCGACCGTTTGATGGACGGTCTGTCTGCCTATAACGAAGAAACCGGTGACGAAGAAACTGTCACACTTATCGATTGGGATGACATGGAGCATTTCGATCCGGCAACGTCAAAAAATGAATATTTGGCAATCAGCCAGTATAAGGTACGCATCCCCGGAACAGAAGAACACATTATTCCCGATATCGTGTTGTTCGTAAACGGTATGCCTCTTGTCGTTATTGAGTGCAAGGCTCCCGATATTGCCGAGCCCATGGCAGAAGGTATTGAGCAGTTGATGCGGTATCAGAATAGACGCGGCAGCCAGGAATTAGAGGGCGTGCCGGAACTGTTTTATTACAATCAGTTTGTGGTATCCACCTGCTTTCATAATGCCCGTTATACCAGCATCACCGGTGGACCAAGCCATTTTATAGAGTGGAAGGATCCATATCCTTATAAACTGTCTGATATTCGTGCGGACAGCACTCCGTCAAGTCAGGAAATTCTCGTTGCGGGAATGCTTGAGCCATCTCACCTGATCGACATCGTGCGGAATTATACCGTTTACAATGAAACCGATGATGGTAAGACCATTAAGGTAGTGCCTCGCTATATGCAATATCGTGGTGCAAGAAAAATCATTGAACGCATCCGAAAAGACAAGGCTGGCGGTACGCTGTGGCATACACAGGGTAGCGGCAAGTCCTTAAGTATGATGTTCGTCATCCGTAGGATGTATAACTCTGCAGATTTAAATGATTACAAGATTGTACTTATTATTGACCGTACTGATCTGCAGAAACAGCTTTTCAAAACATCTCGCACCATCAAGTATCCTGTCAACAAAGCAGGTAGCATCGAACATTTGAAACGACTGATTGCCAACGATGCCAGCGATGTCACCGTGGCGATGGTTCATAAATTCGGAGACACTTCCAAGAAAACGGAGCGTTTCCCCGTGTTGAACACCTCCGAAAGAATTCTTGTAATGATTGACGAGGCACACAGAAGCGAATATTCCGAATTAGCCGCAAATATGTGGCGTAGTATGCCGGGTTCAATTAAAGTCGCATTCAGTGGTACTCCGATCACCAAGACCGTGGAAACCTTTGGTGGCTATCTCGATAAGTACACTATGCGCCAAGCACAGGAAGATGGCGTGATTGTTGAAATAAAATACGAAGGTCGTGCCACGGACAGCGAAATTACCGACCATGATGCGATGAACCGCAAGTTCGTAGACATTTTCGGATATATGGAAACCGAAGAACAAGAGGAAATCATGGGCAGATACACGGCCCGCGGTTATCTCGAAGCAGAAGAAATCATCTGGGAGAAAGCTGAGGATATGGTGGAACACTATATCACAACGGTATTCCAAAATGGTTTTAAGGCTCAAGTGGTTGGTGTTTCTAAAGAGGCTGCCCATAGATACAAGGTTGCTATTGAGTCTATTCTGCAAAGGCGCATTATGGAACTCAAGCATGATAATCCACACAACATCGATATTGAAAAGTTGGAAAAGCTTAAGGTTGCTTGTATCATTTCTGCAACAGCCAATGAGGAACCGCATCTGAAACAATACGGCGATGATGCGAAGAACGAAAAGATAATTGATGGATTCAAGGCACCTTTTGGCGGTGTTGGCAAAGAAGGTGGCGATGGCAACTACGGTATAATTGTCGTAACTGCAATGCTACTCACAGGCTTTGATGCCCCCATTGAGCAGGTAATGTACCTTGATAAGGTTATCAAGAACCACAATCTTCTTCAGACCATTGCTCGTGTAAATCGTACCTGCGGATCAGATAAGAAATGTGGATACGTAGTTGACTATGTTGGTGTTACCAATCATTTGAGAAAAGCTTTGGCTGAGTATGATGACAGCGATATTGATGAAACCATTGCATCTATTAAGGATAAGACTCAGGATATTGCAGCGTTGAATGACGCCTATAATGCCATCGTTTCATTCATTCGTGAGAAAGTAGGCTATGCTGATATTTCCAATACTGCTCCAATTATTGAAGAACTGGTAGCGGACGACGAACTTCGAGAGGAGTTTAATGCGCTGTTCGGTCAGCTTTCACGCATGTTTGACAGAGTATTGCCCGATCCGGCAGCTCTCGAATACAGCGATGATTTCAGGCTTCTTTCCTTTATTCGCGAATCCGTTGCAAAGGCGACTCTTGATCCTCGTTTGTCAATGAAGGATGCCAGCAAGAAGGTTCGTGCAATTATTGAGGAATACTTGAAGGTAAATGGTGTGGATGTAGAAATTGAGCCTGTGTCTCTCCTTTCCGATGACTTTCTGAATGATGTGAAAGCAAAGAATAGAAGCGACCGTGCCGCTTGTGACCGTATTAAATATGCTGTTCGCCAGTATATCAATGTTAATACGCCTAAAGACCCCGAACTCTTTATGAGATTGAGTGAGCGACTTGAAGCAATTTTGCAAGAATTTCGTGATAATTGGGCAGATCTGCGAGATGCTTTGGAGCATTTACGTGAAGATATTGTAGAAGGTCGCGCACGAGAAAATACTTTCGGCTACGAGCCAGAACATGAGATGCCTTTCTTTGCGATGCTGAAAACGGAGTTGTATGGCAATGTCGATTATACCGATATCCCGGAGGACTCGTTTGAGGCTCTAAAGGATTTAACAAACGATGTTCTTCAGCGTTTTAAGACGGATGCCGCTGTGACAAATTTCTGGAACAATGAATCTATGAAAAACGCATTGAGGACTTTCATTATTAACAAGTTGCTTGGACCCGAAATCAAACAGAGAGTTCCTAACATTTTTAGTCGTCGCAAGGACATTGCTCAAAAATTATTGGAATTGGGATACCAGCATTTTGGAGGATAATATAATGAATAATATCCCCTATGCTGTAGCCCGATCTGATAGAAAAAGTGTTGCGATTGTTATAAATACTGATGGCAGTGTATTGGTACGAGCTCCCAAAACCATGTCTGATGCAGAGATTTTAGCCTTTGTAAGTAAGAAAAAAACATGGATTCGCACAAAGCAGGAACAAATTGTTGCAATTAGTGAAAAGCACGAAAGTCTTCATGCTGACGATGGCGATAGTATCCTTTACTTAGGACATTCATATGTAATTTCCCGAGAGAATGCGGATGAAATAACTATCGATGGTGATACACTTATTGTTCCATTGGACTCTACTATTGATGATATTTCGGTGTGGCTAAAAAGCGAAGCCGAGAAAGTCATTAAAGAAAGAGTCGATAGATATGCAAACATTATGGGTGTAAATTATGCCAGCGTAAAAATGTCCGATGCTAAAGCACGTTGGGGTTCATGTAGTTCTAAAGACAATCTCAATTTCGCCTGGAGATTAGTATTGGCCCCGCTCGGCATTATTGATTATGTGGTGGTACATGAACTTAGTCACATAACCTATAAAAACCATAGTCCTCAATTTTGGGCAAGAGTGAAAACTGTGCTTCCTCATTATAAGGAGCAACAAGACTGGTTAAAAGCAAATCGTCATCTTATGGAGATTATTTAAACAGTATTTGTATATTACGCCGAATGTGGGACAGCAAACCACAATGCTTTATGCAAGGAGATGCAGGTATGAGAAAAATCATCAAAAACGCCATTCAATGCAAGCTGTGTGGCGATGTAATTGAATCTACCGACAGGCATCAGTATGTGACCTGCAAATGCGGTGCATGCGCCGTGGACGGTGGCTATGACTATCTGCGTCGGAGTTTTAGGGATAAGGATTGCTATATTGATCTGTCCGAAACCGAAGCTGTTAATGAAGAAAACGAACGATAATATGTTACTTAATTGATAACAAATCTCTATTGGTCTGGACTTTCTGCGTCTTCTGTGATATATTGTGTGTTACCAAAAGCCAAGGAGGTAACGCATATGGCAAAAATCACGATTGAAGAATTATTCTACGATGACAAGTACGGCGTCATGGGCGAAGTGGTCAAGCAGGTATTCGCTCGGCAGGATGAGTTCGTTGCGGATCCGCACACGTTCCGTGAGCTCGAAATTGTCCGCCAAACCTTGATTGCAGTAGAGAAAATGAAAAAGAACGGTGACTGTATTGCCGAGGGAGAACTCGGGAATACGGTCACCGTTTCTGTACGCGGAGGTTCTGATGAAAACAATTGACGAGCTGTGGTACGGCAACATCTCACCATTTGAGCAATGCACTCGTGGCGATAAGCGGTTAAAGGAACTGCTCAAGCTGGTCGCCCGGAACCGTGAGGAACTGGACGGCACGCTTACGGACAAGCAGAAAGAAACGCTGGAGAAATTCGAGGATTGCATGAACGAGATGCACAGCATCACCGAGCGCGATGCCTTCTCATACGGCTTCCGACTCGGAGCGCAGCTGATGGCTGAATCCTTCCTTCTGCCCGTAGGTGAGGAAGAATAGCCCTCTGTGAACGCCCCAAACCGCCCGTGTGGCGGTTTTAGCATTATGTCGAGTAAGTGTACCCCCATACAATGTATGCGCTGAAACAGGGGTATGAAGCCCTGTTTCGGAGTTTTCATATGGGGTGGTACGTTTACCCTCGGAAACGATTTGCGCCTCCAAAACCCAAGGTGTACTCACGCTTTCAGAACCTTGTAGGCGATATTTTAGAGGGCGGTCGGTTATCAAAAGCTACGTCGCAGAAATCAAAGAAAAAGCAGTTGACGAAATAAGAAAAATATGGTATAATATATAAGCAATTCAATGAAACTGAACCTTTTCAGAACTTTCTGAAAATTAACTGGCTAATCTTCTGGAATGCTATTATGAGGATTGCCCTTTGAGGTTTATAGCGATAGGTCGCCCTATGGTCAGTTACATGCTTTTGTTGAATTGACTTCATCTAAGGAGGCAAAAGCTATCTTTCCGCAAATATTATGGGAAAGATTAAACAACAATTTATGGACTTAAATAGGGAAACAGCAATGCGGCTTTGGAACAAGACCTTTGGTAAGGATACGAAAGCAACGGATTTCGCTGGACGGACCATAGCCAAAGGTGCTTACAATGATCGCAATAGCGAATTCGGATGGAATGTAGATCACATCCTTCCGCAAAGTAAAGGTGGCGCAACCGCAGACTATAATTTGATTTGTTGCCACATCAAAACGAACGATGAAAAGGCCGATACGTTCCCGTGCTTTAATGCTAACGAAATCGCTTTTGAAATCGTCAAAGTGCAAAACCACTACGAAATTCGCCAAAAATCCAATGAACCCGTACCGGCTCAAGCTGTGCAGGAAACAATAGATTTCTTTGATTCGGCAGCTGGCATCAGATTTTTCAAAACACTGAAAGGCGTTCAAAACAAAAAACGTTTTGTGGGCAATGTCTTGGTAGTTCTTCAAAATGTCTCTAATACCGCAGTGGTGGATTTTATTGAAGAGTTATTTGGTGAGGAAAATATATCCTACAGCGCTAAGACTAATTATAGTTGGGGCAGTAATGTTCGTGGACCAAACATTCAAGTAAAAATCAATAATTATGATATGCCGCAAAAAGAAGACATTTCGGAGTTATTGGATAAGTGCGTTCTCTTGAATACATACTTGTCGTCTTATTTCTTAGAGTGTGGGTATATAAGTGGATTCGATATTTATTATCGTGTCGATTGCTTTGATGATAAGGCAAAAATGTACAGCAGTAATTTTGAATCTGTAGATAATCTTTTACTGCAAACAAAGAACTCAATGTTTGTAAATGAACTTGTTCTCATCAACACTGACGCTGGTGAAAAAGTGGAGAAAAAGCAATACTCACAGTATACCGAGTATAATTACGTATTTACAAACCTTTCGAAAAACTTAAAGAAGGAGGCAAGCGGAAAGTAAGATTTCTTTTGCCTCATTGATGAAAAAATCAAGGAGAATGATGGGCGACAATCATTCTCCTTAATTTGTGGAAATTAACGAAACAAAAAGTTCCAAAATCTATTGACAAACTGTTTGCGATGTGTTATAATAACAGAACAAAGAGTTCCAATATGGATTTGAGGTGTCGTTATGAGGGTCATGAGTGAAGAAAAACTGAATAAGCTCGCGGAGTTTATTAAGCAGTACGCGAGAGAGAATAACGGTGCTTCCCCCGGACTTGCCGATATCATGGATTACATGGGTATGGTCAAATCCACGGCATACAGACACATATTGGAGCTTGAAAAGCGTGGTATCATTTCTTATTCGGGAAAGAAGACCTTGGATGCACCCCTGCAAAAAAAGATGCGTTGCAACTTCTGCAGGATTCCTCTTGTGGGTATGATCGTCTGCGGAACGCCCGACGAGCAAGAGGAACACATCACAGGCTACCTTGCAGTTCCCGAAGAATGGATCGACGGAGAATGCTTCCTTCTCGAAGCCTACGGCGATTCCATGGTGGATATCGGCATCGACGAGGGAGATTTGATTCTCGTGAAAAAGACCGAGACCGCCGGAACAGGCGATGTTGTCGTTGCCCTCACCGAGACAGGTAATACCCTCAAGCGTTTGTTCTGGGAGAACGGCAGACCGCGCCTCCACGCTGAAAACAGCACTTACGATGAAGAAGCAATGGATTACTACCCCAAGGAATTGACCATTCAGGGCATTGCTTTGAAGGTCATCAAGGATATCAGATAGCGGAGTGTAATATGAATAACCGAAAAATACCGATTGGCTTTTGTCCCTCCTGCAATCGCGCTGTCGTTTATTCTGATGACGGACGGGACAAAAAAGACATTCGCGTCATCCTTGCCGACGAGAATTATCGCGGCAAGACACAGCTGTGCGCGAAATGCAAATCCATGTATGCTGTGATTGAAAAGCCCAAAGTGGCAATGGGCTATGTAGCGATTCCCATCGTTACGATGTAAACAATTGAAAGTGAGCCATCCTCCCGGCTGTGAATTCGGGAGATCAGGGTGAGTATCAGATCTTATTGCGGAGAACTTTCTCTGCTTTGTTCTGATGCTCACTCTTTTTATTTTGGTCATACCTGCGAAAGCAGTATGATATATATAGCGGACATTCGATCTTACATCCAAAGAAAGGAGTAATATCGAATGAATAACGTTCAAAAATCTCAAACATTGAACAACATCGAATGTCCGTACCCCGAACCTTTCCTTCTTCTCACTGACGGATTATACATCCGCGACTTTTCACATAGAGAAGACGAGTATCGGTTCATCAGCAATTTTCTGCCGATCATTGATTCTGTTATCGAATACGATAACGGAAAGACGGTAGAAAAGAATTACCTTGTCAAAGGATTTATGGTTGACGGAAGAATACTTCCGACCGTAAACGTTGACTCCTCTGAGCTTTTGACTCTGAACTGGGTCGTCAGCAAATGGGATGCATCCTGCATCATCGGAACGCAATACGGCGCAAGAGAAAAGCTACGGTACGCTATGCAGACCACTACGGGGAACGCCAAACGGCGCGTGCAATGCGGCTACACGGGCTGGAAAAAGATCGACGGCAGATGGGTCTATCTGCTTCCCGGTCATCCTTCCTGCGAAGTAATACTGCGCGGAAAGCTATGTTTTTACCTACGTGAGGACGGCGCCACCGAATCCGACTATGCAATCCTAACGGGGCTTTTACAGGTTCCCATCGCGCCCCGTGAGCTGCTCTACCCAACACTCGCATTGGTTTTTCTCTCGCCTCTGAACGAATTTTTGCGACGAGCCGAGCGAGAACCCAAGTTCATTCCTGCCATCGTTGGACGGACAGGTAGTATGAAGACCTCATACGCAGCCTTCCTTCTGTCCTTCTTCGGAAACTTTTCCTCAACGGATATGCCCATGTCCTTCCGTGATACTGCCAACAGTATCATCGAGAACAGCAACGCGCTGAAGGACGTGCTGACCTGCGTGGACGATTATCATCCCTCCACAAAAGGAGATGAAGCGACTATGCGCTCGGTCATGCAGGTGATCTGTCGAGGCTACGGCGACCGAGCAGGCCGAAGCAGAATGAACAGCCAAGCGCAACTGATGGATGCTTCCCCTCCGAGGGGCAACGCCATCATTACCGCTGAAAGCACACCGAACATTGGAGAATCCACCACGGCAAGACTATTCTTTCTGGCGATGAATCCGAATTGTCTTGACCTGAAATTGTTTTCCGACGTTCAAAAGTTCGCAAGCGAAGGTGTGTTCCGACGATGCCTTTCGGCTTATACCGATTGGCTTGCAGACACGTTCCTCGCAAACGAAAAGGAGTTTGTCACAGACCTTCAGCGAACCTATGACCGATACCGCGGCGAGTGCCGCGAGCAGATCGGGAGCAAGGTTCATGCAAGAGTGGCAGATACCGTGGCGTGCTTTCGCATCGGGTTCGACTACTGTATTCGATTTCTTTCCTTCTGCTTTCCGACGGTAGACCTTGAAATCTACCGTGAGGAATTCGAAAAAATCATTCTCAAATTAGCAGAAGAACAAGGAAATTATACCGAGCAAGACAGACCGACGCACTTATTTATCCGCAAGCTTATGGCGATGATCGAGTGCGGTGAGGTGTGGCTGATGCATTCGAATGCGTTAGGAGACCCCATGTCCGGTTGCGTTGGCTACGAGAGTGAAGAATACTATGAGATATTCTTCGAGCAAGCGTTCAGGCAGGTGATGAAATTCTGTGAGGCACAGAGCGTAAATTTTACGATCTCGCCCCAAGCACTCTCCAAGGCTCTCGCCGAGGAAGGCATCATCCTTGTCAAAAACGGTCAGAACACATACACCAAACGGTACGGAGGTAACGTCCGCCGTCGCGTGATGTGCATCAAAAAATCAGAGGTCAAAAACATTTACGGTGAGTAAAAATCAAAGCGTGTGACGGTGTGACAACCGTATAAAATCCTTGTAACAGTTGAAGTTTTCTATGTTTCTCGCAAGAGTGAAACGTGACAAACGGCGTTACGGGTGCGAGTTGTCTCGCAGTCTCGCCAAAATCGAATTGTCAATATCCCACAGATCGCGGAGTCGAAAATCGAGATTTCGGTTTTCGATTGGAAAGCAGGTTAAAGGCGTATGCCGCCGGCTTTCGCCTACACACATCGGACGGCAACGCCGACCGAGGATTTACGAGATAAACCGAGCTTTTGCGAGCTTTCGGGAGATGTCCGAATTGTGTTGTGCGCGGTTTGGTGTGTGACAATTTGGTTCGGTTGTGTGATTGTGCGCTCAAAAATTGCAAATATCACGGAACGGTGGGGCTTTTTCCGCGCTCAAGGATTGTGTGATCACCGAAATTCAACCAGATAATCGAATTTAACGAGGTAATTAACATGAAAATTAATAATAATGAATCCAAGCAGAGATTTTCTCTCTACACCCATCAGTCCACGATCGATAAGGCAGTGGACTTCGCAAAGAAAAGAAATTGCGGCACCAGTGACTTCATTGCCGAAGCCATTGAGTTCTATTCCGGTTTCCTTTCCAATCAAAACGACACGTCTTTTTTGCCCGACGCGGTCGCAGATTCCATGACCAAGGTGATGGATCCCTTCACAAGAAAGCAGGGTACGTTGCTCTTTAAGATCGCCGTGGAGCTGACGGTTCTTCAAAATATCGTCGCGGCGAACACGCAAATTGATCAGACCACACTCCAAAGAGTGCGCGGTATCTGTGTCAATGAGGTCAAAAAGATCAATGGCATTATCAGTTTTGATGAAGCTGTCAGATGGCAGTCGTAATGAAGGAGGTATCGGAATGAACGCAAATTGTACTTTTCATCAGCCCATGCGCGGTGACGCTCGCCGTTATCCCGACGCTATGACACTCGCACAAGCCGCAGAATATTTGAATGTCAGCACCAAGCTTACCTCAAAATTGATTCACGACGGAAAGTTTTATGCAAAAAAAGTCGGGCGAGAATATCGAGTTTCGAAAAAATCCTTGATGGAATACATTCGAGGTGAAAGAAAAATCAACGGAGAAAATTGTGTTGTAAATGTAACTTCGAACCCACAGCACTGGACTTTCAGCACTCCTTGTGATATTGTTTGTGTTGCCAAAAATCAAAAGGAGGTAAGCTGATATGGCAAAGAAACTTGATAAAGACATCTCGGGCAGCGTTCAGGAGAAGCGCGGCATGCTGTATCTGGTGGTCAGCTACAAGGACCCCATCACGCAAAAACACAAAACCAAATGGGTAGGCATGGGCGTGCCTTCGGGCTCTCCCAAGTCGGTTATCAACAAAGCCGAGCGAGAGGCGAAGAATCAATTCGAAGCGCAGTACAAGCGTTATCTCGACGGCTACGACGATCCCACGCAATATCCTCTTCTGGAATTCCTTAATGACTGGCTCGACAAGGTTCATAAGCACAAGATCCAAGAGTCAACATATTACGGTTACAAGAGCCGAGTCAACGGAAAGATGAAGAAATACTTCGATACAAAGATCACCCTTGCCGATTGCAAGCCGAGACTGATCCACGGCTTCTACGATTACCTGCGCGAGGACGGTGACAGCGAGCAGACGGTGCTTCACTACCACAATCTGCTTCACACCGCCTTCGAATATGCCATCCGCCAAGAGATCCTTGAGTATAATCCCATGGACAGGGTGGAACGTCCGCAGGTGAAAAAGTTTGTCGGCGCGTTCTACTCGGTGGACGAGGTCAAGGTGCTTCTTGAAAAAGCTAAGGAGGACGTCATCTATATTCCCATCGTACTTGCCGTCTACTGCGGTCTGCGCCGTAGCGAAGCCCTCGGACTCTCATGGAGCAACATCGACTTCGAAAACGATAAGATATTCATCGGGCAGAAGGTGCTGGAAGTTGTCCGTGACGGGAAGATGGTGCAGGTGATCAGCGATGAGATGAAAACCGAAAGCTCACGAAGAAGCTTTAAAATGATTCCGGAGCTCAAAGAGATTCTGCTTGAACACCGAGAGCGTCAGGAGGAATACCGCAAGCAGTTCCGCAAGTCCTACAGCAAAAAATATGCGGACATGGTCTGCGTCAATCCCCTCGGTGAGCTGATCAAGCCAAGTTATATCACGGCGCACTTCCCAACGCTTCTCCGACAGAACGGCCTGAGAGATATCCGATTCCACGACCTCCGACACACCTGCGCATCGCTTCTGGTGTCGCTGGATGTGAATATGAAGGTCATTCAGAGATACCTTGGCCACAGCAACATGAGTACGACGGCTGACATTTACTCCCACCTTGACGCCAACGCTACGGGCGAAGCAGGTATGAAGCTCGGCAAGCTCCTTGCTGACGGAGAGAGCGAGGTGAGCTGATATGATGACGCAAGAGGGAGAAATATCCTTGGAGCAGCTCTACAAGATGCTTCATATCAGCAAACGCAAGGCGGCATGGATGCTGAACAACGGAATCATTCCGTGCAGAATCCGCCCCACCAAGACACACCGATATGCCATACGGCTTGAGGATGTGGAGGCTTATCTGCAAAAGAAACGAGCCGAGAGGCGCAAGGAGATACCCGTGGGTATCTTCAACGCTAAGCCGACAAAGCAAACGGTGGTACTGCATAACCATTATCCGATAGATACCGTGAGGGTTGCAGACTGCTATATCAAGGTGGCTGACGAATGCCGAGATGCATTCAGAGACCACGTGGAGAAGCGGCTACGATACTTTCCCGACTCGTTCACTGCGGATAAAGCGGCTGACATTATGGGCTACGCCAAAAGCACGGTACTCGCATATATTCAGCAGAAGCGCATCTTCGCCGTTCAGATCAGCGGAAAGTATATCGTGCCCAAGAGCGCACTTGTGGAATTCCTCGTTGGCGACTTTGCCTTCGAGATCGTCCATAAGTCGACGTGGCATATGAATACCATCCTGCTCTTTGTGGAGAAGGAGTAAAGCAAAACACAGCCTCACCGAAGCGGTGGGGCTGTGCTTATATCAATTCAGTTTTTCAAGAATTCTTCCCATTCTCTATGCATGTTGAACCACTTTTCACTGTGTGCACCAAGTGCGCCGATCTGTCGCGGGTGAGCGAGCGGTAACACTTTGAGTGATTTTCCGTTGATTAACACCTCGCTCGTATTACCGTAACCGTATATATCCACATATTCGCCAAGCGTAGAATACGGAACGTCTGTAACCTTTTTGAGATACTGGGCTATTGGAATATCACCGAGCAGCACAAGCAGTTCAGCTTGTGATTCGGTCAGTTCCTCCGTGATTTCAGCACTTCTTTCGGCATCGCAGAAGGTAGAAGGGCGTGTGGGAATCGTGACGGGGTTGAGCGAATATTCTTCAACCAAGGGGTTATACTTTTCCTTCAAAGCCTTAACTTGACTCGGGTTCAAACGAGTTTCGGGAAGGCAGTCGCAAAGCCATGCATCTTTTCTTGTAAATCCAAGCGGAGCAAGAATGTTCTCGTCAAGCACTTTTGCAGACGGTCCATTCAACTGCTTTCCAGCAGGCTCAAGATATCCAAGATCGGTCGGAATGGCAATTTTACTTATTATTTCTTTTGCCTCTTCAATATTGCCGTCCCAAAAGATTCTTGGCTCGGAGGCAACCGCTAAAGCCTGACAAATAATTTGTCCGTCCAATTTCCAACGTGCGTGAACTGCGCTGGCATACACTCCAAGAACAAATACCTTTTTGGGAGATCTGTCCTCTTGAATCAGCGGGTGTAGTTCCTGTCCAAAGGGAAATAAATATGCCATTTGATTACCTCCTAAGAATGGTTGTTTTGTCGAAAAAAGCCCCGAAAAATCGGGGCTTATGGCGGAGGGAAAGGGATTCGAACCCTTGTGGGCGGGTGCCCAAACGGTTTTCAAGACCGCCTCGTTATGACCACTTCGATATCCCTCCGTATATGAACTGCCGTGTGGCAGATTTCATCGGATATTCAATTTTTTTAGAAATATTTTTAGAAATGCTGTTTTCGGTTGCTTTCGGAGTGCCCGAAAAGTCAGTGTTTACAAGGCTTTTCTGCGTTTTTGCGACCGTTATGCTCGCAAATTTTCAAGACCGCCTCGTTATGACCACTTCGATACCTCTCCGTATATGGTGCTTGATGTCATAGCGCGATCCGTGGTTTTGTAAATGTGTTCCTACTGTTTCGTGAATCATCCACTATTCGTTGCAAGCCTATTTATTTTACCATATTCGTTGGAAAATGTCAAGACCTTTTGCGCAATTCGATTGGTTCAATCCAAAAAAACAGAAAGTAAAAATCGGAAAACAGGGAGAAGACCTTTTACCTCTCCCCGTTTCCCCTTGTTGTTCGGATCAGAACAGACCCGTGATCTTGCCGTTTTCGTCCACATCGATCTTCTCGGCAGAGGGGACCTTGGGCAGACCCGGCATGGTCATAATGTCGCCGGTGAGCGCCACCAGGAAGCCTGCGCCGGCAGCGACCTTCAGATTCCGAACGGTGATGGTGAAGCCTCTGGGCGCACCCAGCAGGGTTTGATCATCGGAGAAGGAATACTGGGTTTTGGCCATACAGATGGGCAGCTTGTCAAAGCCGAGAGCATTCAGCTCTGCCAGCTGCTTTTTGGCGCCTGCGGTCAGCACTACGCCGTCGGCGTGGTAGATCTTTTTGCAGATGGCGTCCAGCTTTTCCTCAATGGAGCTTTCCACATCGTAAGCAAAGGCGAAATTGCTGGGCTGGTTGCACAGCCGAATGACCTCCTCGGCCAGAGCCTTGCCGCCCTCACCGCCCTTGGCCCAAACCTCAGACAGGGCAACGTTGACGCCCAGCTCACGGCATTTATCCTCCACCAGCTTCAGCTCAGCGGGAGTGTCGGTGGGGAACGCATTGATTGCAACCACGCAGGGCAGCTTGTAAACGTTGGTGATGGTAGAAACATGCTGCAGCAGGTTGGGCAGGC
>JAZSJS010000170.1:0-17911 GCA_045534435.1 Eubacteriales bacterium | reverse complement strand
ACGATCCGACTTATATCCTCACGGGATATCTTCCCTCCACCTCCGGTACCGCGAAGGTAGGCGGTATCGATATTCTGGAAAATCCCTACGAAGCGAAGAAACTCATCGGCTTCCTTCCCGAGCAGCCTCCGCTGTACATCGATATGAAGGTGGACGAGTATCTGAACTTCATCTACGAGCTGAAGAAGTGCAAGCTCAACCGGGAAAAGCATCTGGCCGAGGTCTGCGAGGTCACCAAGCTTTCCGACGTCCGCGGACGCATGATCAAGAATCTGTCCAAGGGCTACCGCCAGAGAGTGGGTATTGCCCAGGCTCTCATCGGCAATCCCAAGGTGCTGATCTTTGACGAGCCCACCGTCGGTCTGGACCCCAAGCAGATCATCGAGATCCGCAACCTGATCCGCGGACTCGGCAAGGAGCACACCGTCATCCTTTCCACGCACATTCTGCAGGAGGTGCAGGCGGTTTGTGACCGCATCGTCATCATCAACAAGGGGCGCATCGTTGCCAACGAAAAAACCGAAAATATTTCTCACATGGTGGAAAACAACCGCCGCTTCAACGTCAAGATCGTCGGCCCGCAGAAGGAGGTTCTCTCCATGCTCAAAGGGATGCAGGGAATCGCTTATGCCGAGGCATTGGCGGAGCGTGACGGCGATGCCTATACCTACGCGATCGAAAGCGACTTCGGTGTGGATATTCGCAAAAAGCTGTTTTATCAGCTCGCGGAGCGCGGATGGCCTCTGATCGGCATGGAGGCACTCGGCATGAACCTCGAGGACATCTTCCTCGCGGTGGTGGACAAGTCCGAGGAGCAGAAGAGCGGAGCGGTTGCCTACGCACGCACCAAGCGCCGCACGCGCGGACAGGAAAAGGGCGCGGCAGAGCGCGAGGTGGGCGCATCGCTTTATGAGGATGCCCAAAAGCAAAGAAGTGAATCGACTTCGGCCGACGCATCGGACGAGGACGAGGACTAATTTTCGGAAGAAAGGAATCAATCGCCATGTTTGCCATCTATCGCAAGGAGATGCGCTCCTATTTCATCAATCCGATCGGATACGTCTATCTCGGCGTATTTCTGGTCTTTTCGGCACTGCTGTGCTGCTATACCACGCTGATTTCGGGAAGCTATGACACCACGAACTACTTCCGCTTCCTGATCATTGCATTCATCATTCTGATCCCGATTCTGACGATGCGTCTGTTCGCGGAGGAGCGAAAGCTGCGCACCGAGCAGCTGCTTCTGACGGCTCCCGTCACGATCACGGGAATGGTGCTGGGAAAATATTTTGCAGCACTGACCGTTTTTGTCAGCGGTGTGCTGGTCTCCTGCATCAACTTCATTCCGCTTTACGTCATCGCCGCCGCAGAGCGCGCGGGTGAGAAGGCCAGCCAAAGCCACATCGGCCCGATCACGGGCGAGGTCGTCGGCAGCGTGATCGCCGTGATCCTTCTGGGGGCGGCTTTGATCGCGGTCGGAACGCTGATCTCGGCGCTGACCGAAAATCAGCTCTCCGCGGCAGTGATCTCGATCGGTGTGATCGCCGCCATGGTGCTTCTCAATTTCTTCAACACGCTCACCGACAGCGACGGACAGTATCTCATCGGAAGCTACGCCATCCGTGCCGTCATCGATTGGGTATCGGTGCTCAGTCGCTTCTCGGCGTTCGGCAACGGCATCTTTGATTTTGCCGCGCTGTTGTATTACGTTTCTCTGGCATTCGTATTTCTGTTCCTCACCGTACGCGTTTATGAAAAGCGCCGTTGGGGCTGAGCCTGTGGAGGAACGCGTTTTATGAAAAAGCATTTTATCCGAAACCGCAGGGTGCGCTACGGAGGCATCGCGGTGATCCTGACGGTTCTCGTCGTCACGGTGACCGTGCTTGCGAACGCCGTTTTCAGCACGCTGGCGAAGCGGTACAGCTGGTATACGGATATGCTCTCCGAGGAGACCTACGACGTGACCGAGGATTGCTACGCGCTGCTGGGCAATTTCTTCTCATCACTCGCCTCTCGCGGCTATGCGCCGAAGGCAGAGATCATCTTCTGCAGCGTGGAGGAGGAGCTCGCAAAGGAGCATACCCAACAGAATCTCTATCAAGCGGCAACCTCGCTTGCGCAAAGATTTCCCGAGCAGATCACCGTGACCTGTCACGACATCTGGACCAACCCCAACACCGTCAAGCATTACGCAACGACCTTCAATCCCGAAACGGGCGAGAACGTCGACACCTTCATCAAGTCGACCAGCGTCATCATCGTTGCGGAGAATTATCACCGTGTCTACAATCTGGAGGAGTTCTACGTTTTTGAAGAGGGCAACACCGAAAAGGTGTGGGCATATAACGGTGAGAAGAAGCTGGCGGCAGGCATCATGCGCGCGGTGGATCCCGACGAGCACATTGTTTGCCTGACCTCGAATCACGGAGAGATTTTCTCCGATCCCGAGCTTCTGTATCTTCTGGACGATGCGGGCTACACCATGCGATGGGTCGATCTGTACAAGGACGAGATCCCCGCGGGCTGTGACCTCATCATCAGTTGCAATCCCACCACCGACCTTGTCGAGGACAGCATTTCCGAGACCTCCGAGGTCGAGATCCTGGAGCGTTTTTTGTCGGTTGACGGCAACAGCTTTTGGGTGTTCCTCAAGAACGGAACCCCGAGCCTTCCCAACTTTGAGCGCTTTTTGAGCGGATGGGGCGTTGAGTTCTCCTATCACACCGCAGGCGAGCGATCCTACCGCTATATGGTACAGGATGCCTCGCAATCCCTGACCTCCGACGGCTACACCATTTACGGTGAGCCCATGACGCAGGGAGGCTCGGGCGAGTGGCTGCAGGGCCTGGAGCGAAAAGTCGTCTTCAAGAATGCCACCGCAATGAAGGCGGCACAGGGCTTTGTCAACAACGGTGACGGCAGCTTTACCAAGCAGGACCGCACCATGTACAGTCTTTACACCGGCGGCGCAAATGCCGTCAGTTGGGCAAACGGAGTGCCCGTGGACCGCGCGGACGACGCCATTCTGATGTCGGTCTGCGAGCAAAAGCGCGCGACCGGTGCCTCCCACGTCGGCGTGGTCGCCTCCGTGGATTTTTGCGCCGAGGACTTTTTGCAGTCTGCCGTTTACGGCAACACCGACGTCCTTTTGCGCTCGCTTCACAACGTGGGCAAGGAATATACCCCCGAGGGACTGACCATCAAGCCCTTCTCGTCTCAGGACATCAGCACGGTCACCACGCGTCAGATGCTTCTTTGGACGGTTGGACTTTCGCTGGCTCCCGCGTTGGTCATCACCGGAGCTGCGACGGTCATTCTGATCCGCCGCCGTCGCGCATAACGAGAGAAAGGAAGTCACGAATATGAAAACCAATCACGGCTTACGCCGCAAATTTCGCTATGGCTCCGTCTCTCTCGGTGTGATCGCGCTCGTCATCGGTGCGGTGATCCTTTTCAATGCCGTGGCAAGCCTGCTTTTTGGCGGCAATCTTTGGTTTGTCGATCTGACCGAGGAGCCGGCAAGATATACGCTGACCGAGGAGGGCAAGAGCCTTTTGGGTGACACCATCGCGTCGGCAAATGCGGGACGTGATGCAAGCGATCCCGTGGAGGTCGACATCATCTTCTGTGCAGATCCCGATATGCTGTACGGGAACGAGCTGATGCGCTACGTCTATATCACCGCTCTGCAATTGGAAAAGGAATATTCCGACACGATCAACGTCAAGACCGTGAACGTGTGGGACAACCCCTCTGCGGTGGACGACTACCGTACCAATGCCTATTCCGCGATCTATCAGAGCAACGTGATCGTTGCCAGCGGAACCGAATACCGTGTTTATAATCCGAGATCGTTCTATACCTATAACGAGAACGAGACCGAGCCTTGGGCATATAACATTGAAAAGACCTTCATCAAGGGCATTCTCGCCGTCACGCGCGCCGAGGCGCCGATCTGCGCCATCACGGTCGGACACGGAGAACCCTTTGATCCCGTAACGGGTGAGACCGAATACACCGAGCTTCTGAAGGTGATCCGAAAGGCGGGCTACGACACGGTGTTTGTCGATCTGACGAAGGACGAGCTTCCCGAGCACTGTCGCCTGGTTCTGACCTTCGATCCGCAAAGCGACTTCACGTCGGACTTCCTGGGCGGCGGGGTTTCGGAGCTCACCAAGCTGGAAAAGCACCTGAACAAGACCTATTCCTATCTGCTTTTCGTCGATGCCGACACCCCTCGTCTTCCCAACCTAGAGGAATTTCTGGAGGAGTGGGGAATCGCCTTTGCACGCAAGGACAAGACGGCAACCTATGAGATCGTGGATCTCAACAATGCGCTCAATGCCGACGGCACGGCCGTGGTCGGTCAATACGCGCAGGACGGCTTCGGAAGCGATCTGACGGAGGATATGCGCCAGTACGGCGAAGCGCCCAAGGTCGTGTTTGAAAACGCGCTGGCGATCAACTATTCTCCGACCTACGAGCAGCAATATCAGCTCCCGGACAAAAAAACGGGGGCCGGTGCCTACGTGCGGGGTTATTATTACAGCAACGACTGGTCACGCACGATCTTTGACGTCTTCACGGCGAGCGATACGGCATATGCCTATGCCAAGGAAAACGGCACGCGTCTGCCCGATGCCGATGGAAATCCTTTGACGGTGGACACGCAGGGCAGCTACCGTCTGATGACGATCACGCGCCAGCTGCGCGTTCAGACCGAGGGCAAGGGATACACCAACGTCTATCCCAACACCTACGTCTGCACCGTTGGATCGACCGATTTTGCCAACAACGAAATGCTTTCGAGCAACACGTACGGCAACACCGACCTGCTGCTTTCGACGCTCTACACCATCGGACGCGAGATCGTGTCGGTTGGCTTTGATCCGATCAAGCTCCACAATGAGGAAATGAACATCCAATACTATTCGGAGCAGACGAACCGAGTCACCGCCGTTGTTTTGGTGGCTCTTCCCGCAGTGATCTGTGCCGCGGCAGGATGCGTGGTGCTGATCCGCAGACGGGTGCGCAGATAAGATATTTCCGTAAGAAAGGTATCATCAATGAACACAGAACAAACTGCTGTAAATGCGCGGGAGGAGCGTCGGATCCGATCCGGAAATCCGTCGATGCTCAAGCGCCAAAGGATTGCCGTCATCGTGCTTGCGATCGTGACACTGCTTCTGATCGCGGTGCTGCTGGTGACGAATCACGTGGTTGCGATCTATTCCTTCCGTGACACCTACGTCAAGGACGGGGTGGAATATTCCGAGAAATATTACGTCAAAAAGAAGGACGGAGCCTACGCGCTGTACGACCGCCGGGGCAATCTCATGCCCAAGACCGAGGATGGCTATTATATCGCCTCCGCGAGCGGAAATCTGTATAGTATCAACGCCGAGACCGGAGAATGGGAGCTTTATGCCGTCATTGACTACGACTCGGCAAGCGGAGAGGTGCTCGGCTACGACCGCGTCATGATCTTCCCGCACGTTTCGAAGGAGCAGATCGCCTCGATCGAGGTCTTCAACGAGCACGGCGGCTATCGCTTCTATCGCGACGCGAGCGGCAATATGATCCTCGCGGGAACCGAGAATACGCCGACAAGCTACAGTCAGGAGCTTTTTGCGAGCCTTTGCACCAGCTGTGGCTTTACGCTGACCATACAAAAGCTCGATCTGACCTCGGAAAAGTCGAACGCGCCGCGTTTGCCCGACGGCAGCATTGATTACGCGGCATACGGCTTGGAAGATGCGGACGATCCCGCAAAATACGTCTTGACGACGACCGACAACCGACAATATACGGTCAAGGTCGGAGACGCCCTTCTTTCCGGCGGCGGATATTACGTGCAGCTGGAGGGCCGGAATGCCGTCTATATCGTTTCCTCGACGATCGGGGAGACCGTGCTGCAGCCGGTCGAGATGATGGTGACGCCCGCTGTTGTCTCTCCCATGGACTCCACCACCTATGCGATGGTGCAAAACTTCCTTTTGGGCAAGATGGACATGAGCACGCTTCTGGAGTTGGACAAGGAGGAGCTCGACAAGGACGACGTCACGATCGATCCGATCGTTTCCTTCTCCTATATCGACCTGCCCAACCGAACCAACACCATGCAGACGACGAGCAGCTATATCAGCGGTGAGGAGCTGGATTTCATGAACGGCGCCTACACGCTCAACACCAACAACGTTACCGAGGTGCTGTCGCTGTTTTATAATATGGAGTACGTTGCCTGCAAAAAGCTGAACTTTGACGGCGACGACCTGAAGGAATATGGCCTTGACGGCGAGGTGTTCTGGATCTCGTTCGCCGCTCCCGTCAAAGGAGACGGATATATCGCGGGCTATATTGACAACTCGATCCTGATCAATCCCGAAAAGACCGAGAACGGAACCTACTACGTCGCGTCGACGCTCTACGACATGATCGTCGAGATCGACCAGCACTATCTTGCCTTCCTTGAGTGGGAGGAGAACGATTGGTACGAGCAGCTCTTCCTGCAAAAGGACATTGCCTATCTTTCGGATCTCAGACTGCAGTTCCGCGATCGCGAAACCGGAGAGATGAAGAGCTTCACCTTCTCGCTCGATAACTCTGCCACGTATATCTATTACGAATACGAGCAGGGCAAGATGCAGATGGTCAACCTGACCGAGGGAAGCCTTGTCAGAAGAGAAAACGGTGACGTGATCTACACCGACAAGAGCGGCGTTCAGCACGTCGCAAAGGAGGTCAGACTCGACGGCGAATATTATATCAAGATCCAGCACGCGACGAGCGGTGCGGTCTCGTACGAGCCGTTTTACAAATATCTGATCACCGTCGATCGGGACGGGAACAAGTATCTCGAGGTCGAGCGCAAGGACGGAGGCAAGGAAAGCTATCAGATCGCAGACCGAGGCTCCACGCTTCGCGGCTACAAGCTGGTCTACCGTGACTCGCTCGGCACCGAATATGACGTGATGGGATCCTACCTGAACAACAAGCAGACCTACAACGACGCCTATCGCTTCCACTTCTGGCGCGAGGTGCTCGGCAAGGACGACAACGGCAACGATGCCTATATCTGGGAGCGTGTTTCCTTCAACAACACCGCCAACGGACTTTTGCTGTGTGATGGGGAAAGCAAGCTTTATCAGATCAACAGCAACGCAACCGCCAACCTCAAGATCTCCTGCGTGGAGTACGGCGGCGTGCTGGATTATACGATCGTTCACACCTATCCCACCGACAAGGGAACCGAAAAGACCGAGAATATCACCGCAACCGCCAACTTCCGTCAGCTCTACACCGACCTGCTCTTTTTCTCACTGGAGGGCGACGTGAACGAGGAGGAGTTCCGTCAGAACATCGCACAGCTGACGGGCAAGGAGATGTCGGTTGAGGAATATATTGCCCTGGGTGAGGATGCTTGTCAGGCGATCTTCTCCTATCGGCTTTCCGACCGCGCGGTGCTGATGAATTTGGTATGCACGCCCGAAGCCGACAAGACGAAGGCGTTTGAGGAGAAGTGGTGGACCGAAAACAACGAAGCCGAGCTGGTGATCCGATTCTATCGCTATTCCGCGAGAAAATCCATGGTCACGATCGAGGTGATCGAGGAATATGACGAGAACGGCAATCCGATCTCCGATCCCACGAACGCGGTCGGTCGCTTCTACGTGCTCTCCACCTATCTCGATCAGCTTCTCGGAGATGCTGAGAGACTCCTCGCAGGCGAGCGAGTGGAGCAATAAAAGCAAAAAAACAGCCCCCGCGCATATGATAGATATGCGCGGGGTACAAATTTCAACCAAGTATCTGCTCTAGACTGTGCGGCTACGAAAACGAGGACACCGTGAAGTCATAAAATGAAGGCATTGATTGAAGATGCTTTTCGGAAGAAATCAAGGAAATGATAGAGGATGGTTATGAAAAGGCAAGAATTTCTGGAATATTGCCACTCTGTGTACGGTACGTCGCCGGACTATCCCTTTGAGGATCTGTTTGAAACGGCGGTGCTCAGACACGCGGACAACCGCAAATGGTATGCGCTGGTGATGCGTGTATCCCGTCGCAAGCTCGGACTTGACAGCGACGAGGTCGTTGACGTTGTGAATCTCAAGCTGCCGACCGAGATGTTCGGCTCCTTCGGTGCGTCCGACGGTGTCTATCCCGCCTATCACATGAACAAGCTCCATTGGATCTCGGTGCTTCTTCCCGACGCGCCCGAGGACGTGGTGCGCTTTCTCGTCAACGTCAGCTTTGAGGCGACGAGGGCAGGGACAAAATCAAGGAGGAAAACATGAACAGACCCTATATTGTTTGCCATATGCTGACCTCGATCGACGGAAAGGTCACGGGGGATTTTCTGTTTCAAAAAGAGTGCGCCGAGGCGACCGAGCTTTATTATCGGATCAACCGTGACCGAAGGGCCGACGGCTTTATCTGCGGTCGCGTGACGATGGAGGGAAGCTTCACCGAGGGGTGGTATCCCGATCTGAGTCGCTACGAGCCCGTAGAGACAAGGGACGATTTTCTTGTGGATGACCTCAGCGGATTTTATGCCGTTGCCTTTGACACCCACGGCAGGCTTGGCTGGAGATCGAACAGGATCGTCGATCCCGATGGCGACCCCGGCTATGACGGTGCGCAGATCATTGAGGTGCTGTCCGAGGACGTGGACGAACGCTATCTCGGCTATCTGAAAGAGATGAGGATCCCATACGTTTTTGCAGGCGAGACCTCCATTGACGTGGCACTTGCCCTGTACAAGCTGAAGACGCTTGTCGGCTGCGAGGATCTTCTTCTCGAGGGCGGCAGCATTCTGGACGGCGCGTTCGAGCGAGCGGGTGCGGTGGACGAGCTCAGTCTGGTGGTCGCTCCCATGATCGCGGGCAAGGAGTCCAAGCCGCTCTTTATGGATGCGGATATTGCGAGCTTCGAGCTTGTCAAGACCGAGAATGAAAACGGCATCCTCGTTTTGAATTACAAGAGAAAATGATATGAAATACCCGATCAACAAAGAATTTTTTCGTTTTCACACGTAGCGCCGCCGATACGGAATACAAGAGCGGCAAGCAGCATGAGACGATAAAAACAAACTCAAAGCAGTGATGGAAAAGCATTTTTACGTTTATAAAATCGCATTGTAAAAGTGTTTTGATAGACAAAAACCGATTTGTCGTGTATCATGTAAGCATGAAGGTGGTGAGAGGATGGAGATTGGCTTGAAAATCAAGGAGGCGCGAGTGGCTGCGCAGCTCACACAGGAGCAAGCCGCAGAGGCCCTCGGTGTCAGCAGACAAACGGTGTCAAATTGGGAGAATAACAAAACATACCCGGACATTATCAGCGTGATCAAAATGAGCGATTTATATGAAGTGAGCCTCGACCATCTTTTGAAGGAACCCGAGGAGAAGACCAAGCCAAGTTATCTCGATTATCTCGGAGAAAGCACCGATACTGTCAAAAATCAAAGAAGCCTGTCTCAAACCATTTTGATTGCAACTTACCTCGGCATTTGGGCTTTTGCCCTCATCGTATTTTGGTTTTTTATGAGCGCTTCCGATGCAATGGGATACAGTCTTGTATTTCTGTGGATGATACTCCCTGTTGCTACGTTGGTGATTTCTTTGCTGATGGAAAAAAACAACTGCTTTGGCAAACGGAAATGGTTGTTGCCCGTTGTCTTTGGTGTGATGCACACGTTGGCTGAATATGCAACGTTCAGCATGAAAAATATGATCGCCACAGACTTTGCCAAAATGAATGCTCCGGAGCTTGAAATGATGCTGATCGGCGCATTCTTTTCGGCTGCCGGTTTGGGAATCGGCAGGTTGATCAATCATCTTCAATCCAAGCGAAAAAAAACAACCGAAACCTGATTTTATGAGGATCATGATGTTCAGAGATTTAACGAGAAAGAAGCAACAGCTCACCCGGAGTGAGTGCAAGGAGATACTAAAACAAGAGGTGCGTGGCGTGCTTGCCGTTAACGGAGATGACGGCTATCCATATGCCTTGCCAATCAATTTTTATTTTGACGAAGAAAGCAACAGGATCTATTTTCACAGCGGAAAGCACGGACATAAGCTTGATGCGATTGCACAAAGCGATAAGGCTTCTTTCTGTGTTTACGACAAGGGATATCACAAGGACGGACATTGGTCGCTCAATATCAGAAGCGTGATCATATTCGGCCGTATTCACAGAGTAGACGAGTGGTCCGACGAGTTGATGATGCGCTTTTGCCTGCGCTTTACGAATGACACGGATTACATCGATCGCGAGATTGAAAAATTCGGAAGCAACACAGCCGTTCTCTGCCTTGAGATCGAGCATATGACGGGAAAGCTTGTCAACGAGGCGTGAAATAATACCAATCGCGAAATAAGAATTTTCAGACGAGATAAATGGAGGCACTTTTGAAGAAAATAAAAGGACATCTCTCGCTCTTTTTGACAATGCTGAAAATCGGGTTGTTCACCTTTGGCGGTGGATATGCTATGATAGCTTTGCTTGAAAATGAGTTCGTGGAAAAAAAGAAATGGCTTGAAAAAGATGAATTTTTGGACGTTGCGGCGATTGCTGAATCCACGCCCGGTCCGATTGCTATCAATGCAGCAACTTACATAGGCTACAAAAACGCCGGAATGATCGGCTCAATCATCGCTACACTTGGCATTTGTATTCCGTCGTTTGTCATTATCTATGCTATATCGCTGTTCTTTGATGCGTTTCTTTCCTTGACATTGGTGGCATACGCTTTCAAGGGTATTCAGATATGCGTGGTGTATCTGATCCTTACAGCAGGGCTGAAGATGCTGAAGCAGATGAAAAAAGACGCATTTAACATGATCATTGTTTCGATAGTACTTGTCTGTATGATCGTGCTTTCACTGCTTGCGGTGAAATTCTCAACGATATTTTACATATTGATCAGCGGAGCCTGCGGTGTGGCGGTATATCTTCTCGGCAAAATCAGGAAGGAGAAAAAACAATGATATATCTCAAATTGTTTTTAACATTCCTTCAGATCGGTGCATTCTCCTTTGGCGGGGGATACGGAATGATCTCGCTGATACGGGAAAAGGTCTTGATGTACGGGTGGCTTACCGAGGAAGAACTGCTCAATATGATTGCCGTAGCAGAATCGACCCCCGGACCGATAGCGGTTAATATGGCGACCTTTGTTGGTTCGGCACAAGGCGGTTTTCTCGGTGCGCTCCTTGCTACACTTGGCGTGGTATTGCCATCATTTATTATCATTCTCATAATCGCCGCGCTGATACGTAACTTTTTGAAATACAAAGGAGTACAGGCGTTTCTCGGCGGTATCCGTCCGTGCGTTGTCGGTTTGATACTTGCAACGGCAATCACGATGTTTATGAGTACGGCAACTGGCTTCAGTAGCATAGACGATACACTTGCGATAGACTTCAAGAGCTTTGTCATATTTGCCATATTGATCGCAATCAGCGTCGTAGCAAAGCTTGCGCTAAAGAAAAAGCCGTCTCCGATACTGATGATAGTCATATCGGCAGGGCTTGGTATGCTGATGTATTCATTATAAAAGCCTTGATAAACAAATTCCAATTTGACAAGGAAGTAATCACATGATGAAAGCACTAAAACAAAATCGCGCGGCGAGCTTTCTTGCCGTTGCGCTGGTCTACGTCCTTGCTGCGGTGGTGGGTGTGCTCGTCTACCGCGCGCTTGATCTTGCGTGGTGGCTGTCGCTTCTGATCGCGGATGTGGCGGCGACCGTGGCAACCTTTGTTTTCAGTTTGATCTTCAAAAACGCATCGGTCTACGATCCCTATTGGAGCGTGCAGCCGCCCGTCATTCTCGTGGCGTTTGCGCAGGGCAGGGAGCTGACGCTCCTGGGCGCTCTTCTGCTCGCGGTCGTCTCCTTCTGGGCGATCCGATTGACGGCAAATTGGGCATATACCTTTGCCAATCTCAACCATCAGGATTGGCGATATACCATGCTGAAGGAAAAGACGGGTGTCTTTTATCCCATCATCAATTTCGTGGGGATTCACATGGTGCCGACCCTGGTCGTGTACGCTTGCGTTTTGCCGGGCGTTTATGCGATCCGCGAAGGACTGACGGCGAGTGCGTTGAGCGTCGCTTGTCTTGGCGTTTCTCTGGGCGCGGCGGTCATACAGGGTGTTGCGGATGTCCAAATGCACCGCTTCCGCAAGCACCGCGACGGTGCGTTTATCCGCTGTGGACTTTGGAAATACTCGCGCCATCCCAACTATCTCGGAGAGATCCTGATGTGGTGGGGTGTGGGTCTTGCGGTAGTCGCTGCGGCACCGGATGCGTGGTATCTCGCGGCGGGAGCCGTGGCAAACACCGTTCTTTTCCTTGCGGTCAGCATTCCCATGGCAGACGGCAGACAGTCACGCAAGGAGGGCTTCGCCGAATATCGAAAGCAGACGCGAATGCTTCTGCCGATCAGAAAAAAAGCCCCCAAATGAACAGGGCAAAAATCGGCCGATTTCCGGATATTCGATTCGTTTGGGCATTACATAACACCGCTTTCTGCTTGCGAAAAAATAACGAACGCATAGCTCCACTATTACAGTGGGGCTATGCGTTTTTATGAAAAATTAAAATTTTGTTTCCAAGGTCTCCATGCTTTGCTTTATGCTGGTATAATGTTTAGAGTAAAAAACAAAGCATAAAAAATACTACAACTTTATATAAAATGCTGGAATGAGTTGACATTTTAGTTATATTATGATATAATAATATTTGTGGCATTGACTAACCGCTCAAAATCGAGATTATTTATGGGGTATCGGAGGATGCGAAAATGCATATGTATAATAATAGCAAATACGGATGAATTCCCCCTTCTTTGAAAATCAAAACAATAAAAAATAAAAAACGGAGGCATAACAATGAAACCCAAAAACAGATTGTTAGCAAGCGCTTTTTGTGTACTTATGGTTGTTTTTTGCATTGTCGGTTTAACTGCCTGTGGTGAAGAAGAGAGTTGTTCGCACCAATGGGGAGAATGGACGGTAACAACAAATGCAACTTGTACCGAAGAAGGCGTTCAAGAACGTCGGTGCTCTGAATGTGGAGAGACAGAAACATCCGCAATCAACGCACTTGGACATGATTGGAATGAAGCGACTTGCTCCACTCCTAAAACCTGTAAAACCTGTTCGGCAACAGAAGGAACGGAATCTGCTCACGCTTATACCGTTGAAGCTATAAAGGACGAGGCATTAAAATCTGCTGCAAATTGCACAAGTGCAGCTGTTTATTACAAGTCTTGCGCTTGCGGTGCAATCAGCACTAACGATGCAGAGACCTTTACGAGCGGTGTAGCTCTCGACCATAAAGACGAGAACACCGACCACATTTGTGATAATAGTTGTGGTAAGACTGATATAGGTGCTCACGCAGACGAAAATAAGGACCATGCTTGCGACTACGGTTGTGACGAGGCTTTCGGCACTTGTGTGGATGCCGACAAGAATCATGCTTGTGACTACGGCTGTGACAAGGTTTTTGATACTTGTGTAGATGAAGATAAAAATCATGACTGCGACTACGGTTGCAACAAGACCTTTGGCACTTGTGTAGACGAAGATAAGGATCATGACTGTGACTACGGCTGCAGCAAGACCTTTGGAACTTGTGCAGATGCCGACAAAGATCATGACTGCGACTACGGTTGCAACAAGACCTTTGGAACTTGTGTAGACGAAGATAAGGATCATGACTGCGACTACGGTTGCAACAAGACCTTTGGAACTTGTGTAGACGAAGATAAGGATCATGACTGTGACTACGGTTGCAGCAAGACCTTTGGAACTTGTGCAGACGAAAACAAGGATCACGACTGTGACTACGGCTGTGACAAGACCTTTGGCACTTGTGCAGATGCCGACAAAGATCATGACTGCGACTATGGTTGCAACAAGACCTTTGGAACTTGTGTAGACGAAGATAAGGATCACGACTGCGACTACGGCTGCAGCAAGACCTTTGGAACTTGTGCAGATGCCGACAAGGATCACGACTGTGACTACGGTTGTGACAAGACCTTCGGCACTTGTGTAGACGAAAATAGGGATCACGCTTGTGACTACGGTTGCAACAAGACCTTTGGAACTTGTGTAGACGCCGATTTGGACCATGTTTGCGACTATGGCTGTGCCAATACTTTGGGTGAGCACATCGATGGTGATGATATTGACCATCTCTGCGACCATGGTTGTGGTTTGATTGCTGACGATGGTTGCTATGACGCCGGAGCGGATGGCAAGTGTGACGAATGTGGCGTTGATATTGCGCACGACTGCATGGATGATAATAAGAATCATGCTTGCGATATTTGTTTTGTCACAATGGGAACGCATTCCGATTCCGATGCGGATGACGACCATGTTTGTGATTACGGATGTGGTGCAATGCTTGAAAGTTGTACCGATTTGGAAAATGATGGTGACCATATCTGTGATGTTTGCGGTAATGTGGGTGTGACTCTTTGTACTTATGGAAACGCAACCTGTGGAATGCCTGCAACTTGTTCCGAGTGTGGTGCGACGATTGGCGCTACACTTGAACATAAGGATGATAACCACGACCATAGGTGTGATAATCTTTGCGGTAAGAACGATATAGGGCCACATACAGATTCGAACACAGATGACGACCATGTTTGTGATTACGGATGTGAAGCGGTTCTTGAAAACTGCTCTGATGTGGAAACGGATAAAGACCATGCTTGTGATGTGTGCGGAAAAGCAAATGTAAGCTCTCACGCTCATATTGAAAACACAGCATTGGCGACCGCAGCGACCTGTACAACTGCGGCGACAAAGACTTTCGTATGTAATTGCGGAGATACCTATACCGAGGATGACGGTGATGCATTGAGACATGACATTACCGGGGTAACGGCTACCGAAAGACATGTCGGCGGTTGTGAATATGTTCTTGAATATACATGTCAGCGCGGCGAATGCGGTGAAACAGTAGAAGGTGAAACCGTATATCACCACAACTATGTTGCAAGCATAAAAACTTCTGCGACATGTTCTGCTGCCGGCGAGAAGATCTTCAGATGTAGCACTTGCGGAGATACGGGTAAAGCAGCTGAAGTGATTCCTGCGGATGCCACGGGACATAACTGGGAGATCGTCAACGAGGAAAACGGTGTAAGAACGGATGCGTGCTCTATATGCTCCGCAACCAAAACCGTTATGGTTTCCGAAAGCAGCTCTGCTTCGTCTAATGCCTCTGACTTGGCGAATGCAGACGTTCAACTTAAGGTTGATGACAATACCAACGCAAACATTCAGCTTGGACAGAACGTTGCAGATGCGATCGGTGACAAGGACATCACGATTTCTGCCGGCGTTGTTGATGAAAATACGCTTAAGGATATGGGCGTTTCCGATGATCAGCTTGAGCAGATCGGAACCAACACCGTTTACGACTTTAATATAAAGGATGAAAACGGAACGCCGATTTCTGATTTTGGCGAGGATAATTTCGTTACGATTACGCTGCCTTACGAGCTTGGAGAAGGCGAGGATGTCGACAGTATTGCGGTTTGGTTTATCAGCGATACTTGTCAGATCGAGGATTGTGACAAGGGCGCGAATTGTGTTGATGCACATAAGCTTGTTTCGATTGAGGCAACTTACAATAACGGTTTTGTGACGTTCCAAACCAATCACTTCTCAATCTACACCGTTACCAGACTGACTCCTGCTCAGAGATGTGCGCTTTACGGACACGGATATGCAGAGCAGGTTGTGGAAGGAAGCTGTACAAAGGACGGTTATGTTCTTCTGGTTTGTATTCGTTGCCATGATAAGCAAATTAAAGAGGGAACACTTCAAGAGGCTGACGGTCATGATTATCAGGTTGAAACGAACAATGCTACCTGTACCGAAAGCGGATATATTCTTTATGCTTGTAAAGACTGTAACCATTCTTACAGAACCAAGCTCAATGCAACCGGTCATGCTTGGCAGGAGGTAAGCTCCGAGGAAGCATCTTGTGAGGTTGACGGTCATGTTACCTATGGCTGTGATCATTGTGATGAAGAATACACGATTACATATCCCAGACTCTCTCATGCTTACACGGACACCGTTGTTTCTGTAACTTGTGAGGCAGACGGTTATACGCGTCATGAATGCCAGAATTGCGGTTATTCCTATACCGATTCCTATGTGGACGCGCTTGGCCACAACTACGAGGCCGCGGAGTGGTCTTGGGAATCGAACGGTAACAAGGCTTTCCTGAACTTTGTTTGCGCGCATGATGACACACATACAACGTCCTATCGCGCAGATATGGATAAGGTTGTTACAAAGGGTGAATGTTCCAATTATGTGATCAGAACCCACACGGCAACCGTAGAAGTCGACGGCATGGTATATACCGACGTCATGGTTATCAGGCAAGGAAATCCCAGACACGAGTTCTCTTCTGATTGGACGAAGGATGAGACCGGGCATTGGCACGAGTGCATTTGCGGTGAAAAGACCGATGTGATCGCGCATACCTTTGAAAATGCGACGATCACCAAGGAGCCTACCTGTAATGAGGCAGGAGAAATCACCACTTACTGCGAATGCGGAGAATCCGCGGTGAGCGAGATCCCGGCAACAGGTGCGCACAACTATGTAGACGGCGTCTGCGGCACCTGCGGAGAAGAACAAGTGGCTTGTGACCATACCGAGCGTCACCTGGAGTCGATTGATTTCAGTGAGCTTGGCACTTGTGATTTCGTTCTCTATTACATGACTTGTGAATGCGGCGAAGTCAAAACAAGCAACATTGAAAATTGGAATTTTGCTTGTACGTTTGAAGAATCGTATGAGGAAGATGAGCGTGTTTACTCTTGCACGCGGTGCGGATTGGAATTGCGGATTACCGAAGAATCTCAGGAAGACGGCTGTATGACAACGTATGTCTTTGTGCAGACGTTCAAAGTAAACGATGCCGTTGTAATTGATAACCTCACTGATAAGGAAATCTTTTTCCACCATTCCGATATAGAAGAGAGAACGGTCGATCTTTCGGAGCTTGGTCTTTGCGGCGGTTATCTCTATGAAGAGTATTGCAGCGCGTGTGAGACAGTTGTTTACGGTTATGCCGACGACTATTATTGTAGCTGGAGTCACACAGAAAGCGGTGACAATTATGATGTGTACACCTGCTCCGGATGCGGTGCAACGAGAAGAGTCGAATTCACTGTCGGAGAGAAGGGTGAAAATTGCCGATATACCGAAACAATCTCTTACATATATACCGTAAACGGCGAAGAGGTTGCAAGGACGCAGAGCATTTCTGAGTATGAGTCGCATGCATACGAATATAGCTTTGAAATGAACGGCGAGTCTTGCACATCCGGCGGTTATTATACCGTGATCGAAACCTGTAAGGATTGCGGAGAAGTATCGACATTCTCCTACTCCGGTCATTTTACGGAAAGCAGAAGGATCGAACTTTTGGAGCTGGGTCTTTGCGGTGGTTATATAGATGAAACTTATTGCCACGCGTGTGAGACGGTTGTTTCCAATAGAATCAGAGACTATTATTGCAGCTGGATCATCACAGAAAGCGGTGACAATTATACGGTGTACACCTGCTCCGTATGCGGTGCAACGAGAAGAGTCGAAACCACTGCCAGCGAGAAGGATGAAAATTGCCGCTATACCGAAACAACCGCTTACGTATATAGCGTGAACGGCGAAGAGGTTGCAAGGACGCAACGCATTTCTACGTATACAGAGCATACATACGAATATAGCTTTGAAATGAACGGCGAGTCTTGCACATCCGGTGGTTCTTATACCGTGACCCGCACCTGTAAGGATTGCGCAGATACATGGGATACCTTGTGGTCCGGTCATTTTACGGAAAGCAGAAGGAT
>JAZSJS010000095.1:0-6393 GCA_045534435.1 Eubacteriales bacterium | reverse complement strand
ACGACGTCAAAGAGCAGCTGGAAGTGATATATGCTCGCTGCAGTGATCCCATCCGCGTCCCGGGAAGCGCAGACACGGGCTCCGGCGAGGAGCTGATCCGCGCCGCCTTCGGCGTCGATCTCGGTGTGGTGGAGACCATCGCACACTATACCGCCGCCAAATTCTTCCGTCCCGACGTCGACTTCATTCTCGACATCGGCGGACAGGACATCAAATGCTTCCGCATCCGTGCGGGCGCGATCGACAGCATCATGCTCAACGAGGCTTGCTCCTCGGGCTGCGGCTCGTTCGTCGAGACCTTTGCACGCTCCATGGGCTTCGGGATCGCCGAATTTGCTCGTCGCGGACTCTTTGCAAGCGCGCCCGTCGATCTTGGAAGCCGATGCACCGTGTTTATGAACTCCTCGGTCAAGCAATCCCAAAAGGACGGCGCCACCGTCGAGGATATTTCGGCCGGACTTTCGGTCAGCGTCGTGAAAAACGCGATCTACAAGGTCATTCGCGCAGGCTCTCCCGACGAATTGGGTGAGCATATCGTCGTGCAGGGCGGCACCTTCTATAACGATGCCGTGCTCCGCGCGTTCGAGCGTGAGCTTGGCAAGGAGGTCATCCGTCCCGCCATCGCGGGTCTGATGGGAGCCTACGGTGCGGCGCTTTATGCCCAAAGAGTGAGTGCCACCACCCTGCTCTCCTCCGAGCAGCTCTCCGCGTTTGTGCACACCGCCAACGCCGCGACCTGCAGAGGCTGCACAAACCGTTGCCGCCTGACCGTCAACCGCTTCGGCGACGGCAAAAAATACATCTCGGGCAATCAGTGTGAACGCGGACTGGGCTACGACACCGCAAAATCCGAAAGCGTTCCCAATCTGCACGCCTTCAAGCGTGCCTACCTCAAGAACCTGACGCCCGGCAACGGCACGCGCGGCACGCTCGGCATCCCGATGGCGCTGGGAATGTACGAGCTCTATCCCTTCTGGCACGCCCTCTTCACCTCGCTCGGCTTCCGCGTGAAGGCATCCGAGCAATCGACGCGACACACCTATGAAAAGGGACAGTTCTCGATCCCCTCCGACACCGCTTGCTATCCCGCAAAGCTGATGCACGGACACGTGGAGGAGCTTCTCGCCGACGGCGTGGATACGGTCTTTTATCCCTGCCTGACCTACAACGTCGATGAGGGTGCCTCCGACAATTGCTATAACTGCCCCGTTGTCGCCTACTATTCCGAGCTTCTGGCGGGCAACGTCGAGGGCTTGCAACGGGTGAAATTTTTCTATCCCTATCTCAACATCAACAGCCAACGCGAGCTCTCCCGCGAGCTTTACGCTCTGCTCTCTCCCGATTATCCGGACATGACCAAGGCCGAGATCAAGGCCGCCGTCCGCGCGGCAAAAGAGGCGTACGACCGCTATATGCGTGCCGTGCGCGAGGAGGGTGAATACGCGATCAGCTACGCGCGCGAGCACGGCAAGCGCATCATGATCCTCGCGGGACGCCCCTATCACATTGATCCCGAGATCGGCCACGGCATCGACAAGCTCGCGGTCTCGCTCGGCTTCGTCGTGGTCAGCGAGGACAGCATCGCGCACCTGACCGAGCGTCAGCCCGTGCACGTGCTCAACCAATGGACCTACCACGCACGTCTCTACCGCGCCGCGCGCTATGCCACCGAGCATGCCGACACCGAGCTGGTACAGCTGGTTTCCTTCGGCTGCGGCGTTGACGCCATCACCACCGACGAGATCCGCTCGATCCTCGAGGAAAAGGGCAAATATTACACCCAGATCAAGATCGACGAGATCACCAATCTCGGTGCCGTTCGCATCCGTCTGCGCAGCCTTCTGGGCGCGCTGGAGCAATAACGTCGATCTCTCTGCTTGAAAGAGGAATGAAAATGGATAAGAATTATATTCAGTTCACCAAAAAAATGAAAAAGGACTACACCATCCTGGCGCCGAATATGCTTCCGATGCACTTCGAGCTGATCCTGCAGGTCATGCGCAATTACGGCTACAAGATGGAGCTTCTCCGCACCGACGGTCGCGAGATCGCGGAGACCGGACTCAAATACGTCCACAACGACACCTGCTATCCCGCGCTTCTTGTGATCGGTCAGTTCATCGATGCCATCAAGAGCGGAAAATACGATCCGCACAAGGTCGCCCTTCTGCTCTTTCAGACGGGCGGCGGCTGTCGCGCCTCCAACTACATCTCGCTTTTGCGCAAGGCACTCGCAAAGGCGGGCTACGGCTACGTTCCCGTCATCTCCTTCAGCTTTTCGGGCTTGGAAAAGCATCCCGGCTGGAAGGTCAACTTCGCAAAGGTCCACCGCATGATGTACGGCATCCTTTATGCCGACCTGTTGATGTCGCTCGTCAATCAATGCAAGCCCTACGAGGTCAACCCGGGAGAGTCACAGGCTCTCGCCGACCGCTGGACGCATCGGCTTGCCGACGAAATGTACCGCTCGCGCGTGCTGTCCTACCGCAAGATCAAGGAAAATTACCGCCGTATTATCCGCGAATTCAAGGCGATCGAGGTCGTGCGCACCAACAAGCCCCGCGTGGGCATCGTGGGCGAGATCTTCGTCAAATATTCCCCGCTCGGCAACAACCGTCTCGAGGAATTTCTGGTGCGCGAGGGTGCCGAGGTCGTCATCCCCGGACTGCTCGATTTTTGTCTCTACGTCGTCTACAACAATATCGAGGACGAACGGCTTTACGGCATTCACAAGATCGCGGCAAGGGTCTATCGCGTGATCTACCGCTTCTTCACAAAAAAAGCGCAGGATCTGATCGACGTCATCAAGGAGGAAAGCGATTTCCGCGCTCCCACTCCCTTTTCGCACACCGTTTCTCTGGTGGAAGGCTGCATCCATCACGGCACCAAGATGGGCGAGGGCTGGCTTCTGACCGCCGAAATGCTCGAGCTCGCCGACAGCGGTGTCAACAACATCGTCTGCACGCAGCCCTTCGGATGCCTGCCCAACCACATCTGCGGCAAGGGGATGATGAAGCCGATCAAGGAAAGGATCCCCGACGTCAACATCGTCGCGATCGACTATGACCCCGGCGCCACGCAGGTCAATCAGGAAAACCGACTCAAGCTGATGCTTGCCAACGCACGCGACGCCGAGGAGGCCGTCACCGAGCAGAAGGAAACGGCAAAAGAGCCGTTGCTCACCGTCTGAAAAATCAAGGAGATTTTTTATGAATATCACAACCGTATTCTTCGATCTTGACGGAACACTGCTTCCGATGGATCAAGAGGTCTTCATCAAGGCATATTTCGGCGGTATTTCCAAGCGCCTTGCCCATCTTGGCTATGATCCGCAGGCGCTGATCGGAGCCATCTGGTCGGGAACCGCCGCCATGGTCAAAAACGACGGCTCCCGCACGAACGAGGCCGCATTTTGGAAACGCTTTACGGAAATTTACGGCGAAAAGTCGCTCGACGATATGCCGGAGTTCGATGCCTTTTACCGCGAGGATTTCGACAACGTCGCCAAGAGCTGCGGCCATTCTCCGCGCGCGCGGGAGATCATCGATCTGCTTCACGGCAAGGGGATCCGCACCGTGCTTGCCACGAACCCCATCTTTCCCGCGATCGCAACCGAAAAAAGAATGCGCTGGGCAGGGCTTTCTCCCGCGGATTTCGCATATTATACGACCTATGAAAACGCGCACTACTGCAAACCCAATCCCGCCTATTACCAAGAGATCCTGCAAGCGTTGGGACTCCGTGCCGAGGAGTGCCTGATGGTCGGCAACGACGTCGAGGAGGACATGATCGCCAAGACGCTCGGCATGAAGGTCTTTTTGCTCACCGATTGCATCATCAACAAGAAAAACGCGGATATTTCTCAGTATCCGCACGGTAGCTTCGCGGAGCTGGAAACCCATCTGAACGACCTGTTCCCCGCGCAAGACTGACTCTTTTCGGAGGCACCTTATGAACAATGTCATTTTCGATTTCGTTTTCTATCTGGGCAGTCTGATCCTCCTGACGCTCGGGGTTTTCGTTGCCTGCGGCTTATCCGTTCGCCTCTGCTCTCAGGCGTTTGCCAAGATTTCCGGCAGCGGCTCCGGGAGAGTTTTTGACCTCACCTCGATCATCGGCACCCCGATCCACGAGCTCGGCCACGCGGTCATGTGCCCGATCTTCGGACACAGGATCACCGGCATGAAGCTCTGGTCTCCCTTTGCGGAAAACGGTGTTTACGGCTACGTCGAGCATTCCTATAACCGCAAAAACCCCTGGGCGCGCCTGGGAAATCTCTTCATCGGGATCGGCCCTCTCTTCAGCGGTCTGGGCATCGTCGTGCTCTCACTCTGGCTCTGCTTCCCCACACAGTGGAATGCCTATCTGGATGCCTCCCACACCCTCGTCGCGAGCGGACAGGCATCGGCATCCGAGCTGGTTTCGGCTGTTTTTTCCCTTCTGCTTTCCATGTTTGAAGCATTTTCCGCCGATTGGCTGCGCAGCCTTCTCGGACTGATCGTCATTCTCGCGGTAGCCCTGCACATCTCTCTGAGCTGGGCAGACATCAAGGGAAGCCTCAGCGCACTCCCGGTCTATCTGATCATGCTCGCGCTTTTCGCGCTCGCGACCTCGATCGCAGGTGTTTCCGCCCCGATCCTTGCGTCTCTCCGTCTCCTCAATCTGAGACTACTGTCGATCTTTTGCATCGTCATTGCCTTCGCTGCCGTCTGGGTGCTGATCGCCCTGATCATCCGCCTCCTGCGCAGCCTGATCCGCGCTTTTTGAGGGAAATACAGGAATGGAAGCGATCAACGTCCAAAGGAGGAAACGCCCGTGAAATCGCTGGGCCTTTACGTTCACATCCCGTTTTGCCGCAGTAAGTGTTTGTACTGCGATTTCTGTTCGTTTCCAAGGAGCGATGCCGGCGAGCAGGCAGATTATACAGACCTGCTTTGCCGCGATCTGCGAATGCGCGCCGAGGATGCATCCGACCGCACGGTAAACACGGTCTATTTCGGCGGCGGAACGCCGACACTTCTGCCTCCCACGCTTCTGACGCGGATCCTGGAAGAGATCTTCTCCCGCTATCACCTCTCCGCCGATGCCGAGATCACGCTCGAGTGCAATCCCGCAACGGCAAGCCGCGAGGATCTTCACGCACTTCGCAAGGCAGGCTTCAACCGCATCAGCATCGGTCTGCAAAGCGCCGACGGGGCGGAGCTGCGCGCATTGGGGCGGCTTCACTCCCTTGCGGATTTTGAGCGTACCCTTCGCGATGCGCGGGATGCAGGCTTTGAAAACGTCAGCGCCGACGTCATGTTCGGCATTCCCCGTCAAACAAAAGCAAGCTATCTGCAAACGCTCACCCACCTCGCATCCCTCTCCCCCGAGCATATCTCTGCCTACGGACTGACCGTGGAAAGCGACACCCCCTTTGGAAAAATGGGGGACCGACTCATGCTTCCCGAGGAGGAGGAAACACGCGCGATGTATTTCGAGGGCGCGGCGCTTCTGGAGCAGCTTGGATACCGACAGTATGAGATCAGCAATTTTGCAAGGCCCGGGTATGAATCGCGCCATAACCTGAAATACTGGAACTGTGAGGAATATCTCGGCTTCGGCCCGGCGGCATACTCGGATTTCGGCGGAAAACGATTTGGCAATTCCCGCGACCTTTCTGCCTATCTTGGTGGGAAAAGCATCCTCGCGGAAAGTGAAGCTCCCTCACCGCGTGAGCGTGCGGAGGAATACGTCATGCTCCGCTTGCGCCTTGCCGACGGCGTCAATTGCGCAGCGTTTGCCGACCGATTCGGCTTTGATTTCGACAGAAAATTCGCGATGACGCTTGCAAAATACGAGCCCGCAGGCCTCGTCAGACACACCGAACAGGGATGGGCACTGACCCGCGAGGGCTTTTACGTCAGCAATACCATTCTTTCCGAGCTCCTGGATTTTTCGTCGTGAAAGCGCCGAAATCTCAAAAAGCTCTTGACAAAAGCACTTTTTTCGTGTACAATAAAAGCAACGAAAACAAAGAAAAGAGAGCTGCTTTATGGAAGAAATGAACAACGAACGCGAATTTTTCACGCTGACCGACGAGGACGGCAAGGAAGTGGAGTTTGAGTTGATCGGTGTGACCGAGCTGGGTGGCAATACCTACTACGCAATGATCCCCGCTGATGCCGCAGACAAGGCACAGGAGGCTGACGATGGCTTCTGCGAATACGTCATTCTGCGCGTGGAAAAGGACGAGGACGGTGAATATACGTTGGTCACGGTCGAGGACGACGACGAATTTGACGACGTTGCCGACCGCTTTGACGATATGTTCTCCGAGGAGATCGATTACGATTGATCCCCTACGAAAAATGAATATTTCCTGCTTAGTGCGTGATAATCGGTGATATAGAC
>JAZSJS010000026.1:0-22940 GCA_045534435.1 Eubacteriales bacterium | reverse complement strand
ATCGGCACCCGCTTGCTCTCCCACGGTAAAGCCCACCGTGGCCGCGGAATGGTCCGATCCCGCGTTGGTGGTCATGACGATCACCGTGTTCTCAAAGTTCACGGTCTTTCCTCTCGCGTCGGTAATTCTTCCGTCATCAAGGATCTGCAGCATGATGTTGAGCACGTCGGGGTGTGCCTTTTCGATCTCGTCAAACAGCACGATCGAATAGGGGCGGCGGCGAATCTTTTCGGTGAGCTGCCCTGCCTCGTCGTATCCGACGTATCCGGGAGGCGCTCCGATGATGCGCGACACCGAGTGCTTTTCCATAAATTCGGACATATCCAAGCGGATCAGCGTCTCGGGGGAATGGAAAAGATCGTTTGCCAGCGTTTTGACCAGCTCGGTCTTTCCAACACCCGTGGGGCCCGCGAAAATGAAGGAAACAGGCTTTCTCTTATAGGAGATTCCCGCACGGTTGCGCTTGATGGCGCGTGCAACCGCCTCCACGGCAACGTCCTGTCCGATGATGCGCTCCTTGAGACGGCTTTCCAGCTTGTCGATCTGCTCAAACTCGTTTTCGGTGATGCTGGTTGCGGGAATTCCCGTCCAAAGCTCGATGACGTTTGCGATCTCTTGCTCGGTCAGGCGCACGCTCCTGGCGATCGGCTCCACGTCTGCAAGTCGTGCCGACAAACGAAGCTCCTCGGCACGCACCTTGGTAATCTCTTCATAATGCGCCTGCTCGACCGCCTCGTTTCCCGCGATCTCGCCCTCAAGCGCTTCTCTTTTTTCCTTCAGAAGCAGCAGCTGATCGCGCAGCGCATAGGAATCGTTGATCGAGGCAGAGGAAAGAGAAAGATAGGATGCCGCCTCATCCAACAGGTCGATTGCCTTGTCGGGCAGATAGCGATCGGTGATATAACGCTCCGAAAGAACGACCGTACGGCGCAAAAGCTCCTCGGGAATGATCACCGAGTGAAATTCCTCGTAATAATGCTTGATCCCGCGCAGCATCTCCACGCTCTCCTCCAGCGACGGCTCGTTGACGATGACGGGCTGGAAGCGGCGCTCCAGAGCGGTGTCCTTTTCGATATATTTCCGATATTCATTCAGCGTCGTCGCGCCGATGATCTGCACCTCACCGCGCGAGAGTGCGGGCTTGAGAATGTTGGCGGCATTGACGCTGCCCTCTGCCTCACCCGCACCGACGATGTTGTGAACCTCGTCGATGACAAGAATGGCGTTTCCGACCTCGTGCACCTCGTTGAGAAGCCCAAGGATTCTCGATTCAAACTGTCCGCGGAACTGTGTTCCCGCAACGAGCGCAGTCATGTCCAAGAGATATATCTGCTTGTTTTTCAGCTTATACGGCACGTTTCCTTCCACGATCCGCATGGCAAGTGCCTCGGCGATCGCGGTTTTTCCAACGCCCGGCTCACCGATCAGACAGGGATTGTTCTTCTGACGGCGGCAAAGGATCTGAATGACACGGGCAAGCTCCTTCTCGCGTCCGACGATGCGGTCCAGCCTCCCCTCCGCGGCAAACCTCGTCAGATTGCGGCTGTACGTTGTTAAAAACTTCAGCTTTTTCGCTTCCTTTGCCTCTTTTTTGGCAGCCTTCTTATCCTTCTCCGTCGGCTGCTTGGCATCGGGCGCCGTGGAAGCATCCTTGTCTCCCATCTGGAAAAGCCCTGCATCGCGGAAAAGCTTTGGCAGATCGATCGCGGGGGCTCCGCCATCCTCTTTGTCATCAAACTCGGACGGCAGATTTTCGCCTGCCTGCTCCAGCATATTGGTCAGCTCCTCCTCTGCGTTTTCCATCTGCTCGGGAGAAATGCCGAACTGATTCATGACGTTTCCGACAATATTATCTACGGGAACCCCCATTTCCTTCGCGCACTTGAGGCAAAGCCCCTTGGTGGATTTTTCCCCGTTTTCTACCTTCGTAACAAAAATAACTGCCATGCGCTTCTGGCACTGTGAACACAAAACCATGAGATTTCACTTTGTCCGAATGCTCGGACCGATTCCTTTCCGTTTTGAAATAAAAATGAAGCTGCGGATCAAAGCGCTCCGAGATCGAAAATCTTGATTTTTTCAAGCAGCGCGGAATCTCCGAGCAGCTTGACGAAAACCGAGTCTCCGTAGATCGGAGAGCCGCCAAAGAACAGTCTGATCACCGACGACACGGCAAACAGGATCAAAATCGCGATCACAAATCCGAAGATACCGCCCAAAACGGTATTGAGAGTCCCCAGAATCGTGATCCGTTCCACGATCTTCGTCAGGAGTGCGGCAGCGATCCAAAGAAAAACCAAAGCGAGCAAAAACACGGCAACGTAGCCCAGCACGTTGGAAATCGCCGTGGCGATCGGAGCGGAAATCGCATCGGTCGCGGATTGAATCATCGCATCCCCCGATCCCTCCAGCTCACTCAACTTTTGCTGCATGGCTTCCGTGCGCAAAAACGAAGGAAACTCCTTCAGCATCTCCTCGGCAGACAAGCCTTCCGATGCATTCGCATATAACGCCTGTATTTTACCGTAAACAAAATTGTTCACCGCACCGCCGATCCATTTGTCGCACAAAAACGCGCCCAGCTTATCTCCCAAAAGAAACGCGATCACGAAAGCAAGCAGCGTTTTGAAGAAATGAACCAGACTTTTGATCAGCCCGCGCTTTGCGTAAAGGAAAACAAAGAATACGCAAATCAACAAAAAAGCAAGGTCTAACAAAATGTGTCCCATTATAAATCTCCTTTTTTCGATATTTTTGATCAATCAAAATCCACATACTCTGCCCTTTGCGGTGAGCAAAGAAGGATCTCATCGGCATTCACCGCAAGAATATGCCTGTTCTCGACCTGACACGGCACGGATTGCATCGTCTCCGATCTCAGATCAAGCCTGGAAACACCGTTTGAGGTCAGCAGAAACAGGCTTTCCTCAAAAAGCCGAAGCTCCTCCACTCGCTCGCCAACGTCGTTATGATACAGCGCTTTTCCGCTTTTGTCAAACACGACGACGGTGTTTTCCATGGAAAGTGCCGAGCTTTTCAGGCAGATCGCCGCGCCGTGAAGTCCGAGCTCGGCAGAAACGATCTGCCGTCCCTCGAAGAAATATTCTCCCACAAGAGTGCCGTCTCCGGAAACGAAGCAGATGCGATCCTCGCAAAGTGCCTGTATGCTGCCGTTGGCGGAAAACTCGCAAGAAAGTGCAACACAGCTTCCAAGAGACGTCGAAATTCCCTCGTCGTTTTTTCTAGGCTCGTAAAGCGTCAGGCTCGTTTCAAAAAGTCCGTCCTTGACCGAGGAGGTCAGCATTGCGAGCTGCGTTCCCTTTTCATTGAGCGCAACGTCCATCACGTACCCATTTTTATTATATCGGTTCAAAAGTGAAAAACGACTGCTGTAAAGAGAGACAACCGAGGTGTATTGCTCCGAGCGGGAAACCAGCGCGTAGGTTCCCTCCTTGGAGATCGCCGCGCCGTAGAGCGGAAAATCGCTTTTCCCCTCGTAGATCTGCGTGTAAGAATTGTAAAGTGAATATTGCGTCCCGCCGAGCTCGTAGACCAACAAATATTTTCCGCTTCCCAAAGCAACCGGATTTTTGTATCGGATGCTTTGACTGACGGTCTGTCTTCCCGTTGAGGTGAACACCGTCACGGCGTTGTTGCCCGCGACGGCAAGGCCGTTTCGATACAGTGCAAAGCTCTGCTCGTCTGCAGCGGGATAGCTGACCGCATCGGCATTCACTGTGTCCACCGATTCCGCCGATGCACCGAGATCCTTGAAAAAATAATAGAAATTCTGATAGGTGATCAGATTCGTGTTTTTCGCAAAAGAGAGAACCACGAAGGCGAAGAGCGAAAGGTACAGGATCACTTGAAAAATACCCAAGCGAGCAGATATGTCTTCGTAATATTCATTTCGCACGACGGCTGCGTCGTGTTTTTCGCTGCTTTTCCTTCGTTGAAAAGGCAGACGCATCGCCAATTCCCTCCTTTCGGTGATTTTGATCCGTGAAAAAAACTAATAAACGACGCGATTGAGATACAAGCCGCAGGCAGGCATGGTCGTGCCTGCGTGCGAGCGATCACGGCTTTCGGTGATCCTCTCAACCTCCTCGACGGAAAGCCTTCCCTGTCCAACGGCAAGCAGAGTCCCCGCAAGGATCCTCACCATGTTGTAAAGAAATCCGTCGGCGGCGATGCGGAAAACCACCGTGTCGCCCTCGCGCCGCACGTCGCATCGGGTGACGGTTCGCACCGTGCTTTTGACCGAAGAGCCCTGCGCCATATATGCCGCAAAATCATGCGTTCCGCAGAGCGTGGCGGCCGCGCGATTCATTCGCTCCAGATCTTCGTCCGAAAGTCGCTTCGGCACGTGAGCGGAGCGGTTTTCCTCAAACGGTGATCGGATCGCCCGATTGTAAAAGCGATAGATATATTCCTTTTCCTTGACGTCGTATCTTGCGTGAAATCCGTCCTCTACCCAACGGGCATCAAAGACCGAAATGTCCTGCGGCAAATATGCCGAAAGCGCCTGCGGAATCCGTTCTGCCGGGATCGACGTCGGAAGCGCCTCCTCACCCTTTTTGGAAACCGTTGCGCAAAACTCGTTTGCATGAACGCCGCTGTCTGTGCGGCTGCATCCGACAATATCGCAATCAAAGCCAAAAAGCGCTCGCGTCGCCTCATTCAGCTTCTGCTGAATGCTCACTCCGTTCGGCTGAACCTGATAGCCGCAGTATCCGGTGCCGAGATAATTGATCTTTATTAAAATCTTCATCGTCACGAAAGCGTATAGCCGAAGCCGTATCGATTCAGGAAAAACAAACCGACGCCAAAGATCACGATCAAAAGCATCGCCACAAAATCGGTCGCGCGGTAATGCAGCACCTTCAGGCGCGTTCTGCCCTTGCCTCCGTGATAGCAGCGGCATTCCATGGCGGATGCCAGATCAAACGCGCGGTTAAACGCCGAAACAAAGAGCGGAATGAGAATGGGAATGAGCGCCTTGGCGCGCTTGACCAGGCTTCCCGTCGTGAAATCGGCTCCGCGCGCCTTCTGCGCGTTCATGATCTTCTCGGTCTCCTCGGTCAAGGTTGGGATAAACCGCAACGCGATCGTCATCATCATGGCGAAATCGTGCACGGGGATCCGGAACACCTTGAGAGGAGAAAGCAGATATTCAAGCGCATCGGTCAGCGCGATGGGTGTGGTGGTATAGGTCAGAAAAATACCCGTACCGATGATCAGAACCGAGATCCGCAGGATCATAAAGAGTGCATTCCAAAGGCCCTCGGCATAAATTTTGATCTTCCACGTCTCGGGAGTGAGCAGCATCTCGCCCTTGGTCATGAAGACGTTGATGACCGAGGTGAAAATGATGATCAACAGGATCGGACGCAGAGAGCGCAGAATCAAGCGAAGCGGGATCCTGCTGAGCAAAATCAGCAAAAGTGCAGACAAAACAAGCGCCAAAAAGCCCGAAAGATTTTTGCAAAGAAAGGTGCAAACGATATATAAGATCGCCATCACGACCTTGGCGCGCGGATCCAGACGATGCATGGGTGACTCCGCGGCATAATACTGTCCGAAAGCAACTCCCCTCATGCCCTCTCCTCCTTTCGCCTCTGCAGGGCGCGGCTGACTGCCGCCACCGTGTCCTCAACGGTATAAAGATCCGCCGGAATATCCAAGCCAGCCTCACGCAAGCGCGCGACGAGCTGTGTGATCTGCGGAATGTCGAGTCCCACCCGAGAGAGCTCCGAGATCCTTGCAAAGACCTCCTTGCATTCCCCTTGCATCAGAAGACGTCCGTTTGCCATCACGATCATATCGTCGCAATAGCGCGCCATGTCCTCCATGCTGTGGCTGACAATCAGCACCGTCGTTCCGGTTTCCTTCTGATAGCGGCTGATCCCCTCGAAAATAAACTCTCTGCCCTGCGGATCAAGTCCCGCCGCGGGCTCATCCAGAACCAGGACCTCGGGACGCATCGCGATCACGCCGGCCAAAGCGACGCGGCGCTTTTGTCCGCCCGAAAGATCGAAGGGGGATTTATCCAACAGATCGTCTGTGATCCCGGTGAATCTTGCAGCCTCCAAAACACGCGTCCGGATCTCCTCCTCATCAAGTCCCATATTCTGCGGTCCAAATGCAATATCGCGGAATACGGTCTCCTCAAAAAGCTGATATTCCGGATACTGCATCACAAGTCCCACGCGAAAGCAAAGCGCGCGCCGTCTCTTGGCGATCTCCGCCTTGATTGCCTTCTTAGCGGCTCTTTTTGACAATTCACGGATTTCCGGCAACGCATGCAGCTCCTCGAAAAGCTGCTCGGGTGTGCCGTTGATGTCATATCCGTCCAAAAGCACGCGACCGTCGGTCGGGGCACTCAATCCGTTGAGCAGCTGCATCATGGTGGATTTTCCCGATCCGGTATGCCCGATCACGCCCGTCATACGACCTGCACGGATCCCAAGCGTGACGTCATCCAACGCCTTCTTTTCAAAGGGAGTTCCCTTTCCGTACACGTAGCTGACGTGCTCCAAATAAATCTTATCCATTTTCTTCCTCTTGTTTCAAACGCGTTTTTGAGCGTACGCAGCGATCATCTCGGCACAACCCTCCACGGTGGAAAGATGATCCCCCTCAACGGCAAATCCGGCCGTGCGCAGCTCATGGATCAAGGCGGCGCACTGCGGCACCTCAAGTCCCACTGCGCGCAATTCCTCACGACGGGCAAAGATCTCGTCGGGCGTTCCGTCCATCAGGAGTCTGCCGTCACTGATTACGAGAATGCGATCTGCCATTGCCGCCTCGTTCATATAGTGCGTAATATTGAGCACGGTGATTCCGCGCTCGCGATTCAACATTTGAATCGTATCCAGAACCTCTTTGCGTCCGTTGGGGTCCAGCATCGCCGTCGATTCGTCGAAAATGATGCACTGCGGCATCATGGCGATGATGCCCGCGATGGCAACTCTTTGCTTCTGGCCTCCCGACAGGCGGTGCGGCTCATGTTGCGCGTAATCTGTCATATCCACAGCAGACAGCGCGCCGTCCACTCGCTCACGCAGCTCGGGATGCGGGATGCCGAGATTCTCAGGCCCGAAGGCAACGTCCTCCTCAACAATGGTGGCAACCAACTGATTGTCGGGATTTTGAAACACATTCCGACGTTGCGACGAAGCTGCAGGATCTCGTCGTCCGAGAGCTCGCGGCCCGTCATCTCCACACCGTCGATCACAAGCCGCCCCGACGTGGGCTCCAAAATCAGATTCAAGAGCTTGGCAAAGGTGGACTTGCCCGATCCGTTGTGACCGAGAACCGCCACGTATTCCCCTTTTTGAATATCAACCGAGATCCCGTTGAGTGCGGGATTTTCGACTCTTCCGTCGGAATCCACGTAGGAAAAGCAAAGATCCTCGGTATGAATATATGCTTCTGACAAAACGATCAATCCTTTCTCATTCTTGTTCGGCAAACCAGCGCGAGCTGGCACCGCAAGGCAAAAATCCTCCCGTTTGCGTGACGCGAAGTCCAAGCTCACCCGACTCGATGCGACCGCCGAAGCGACTGCGCACCTTCAGGTCGAGCAAATAGTTCATCGTCAAGGGAGAGAGTCCCGTCGTATAAGAATTGACGAGGAAAAACAGCGGATCATCGGAAAGAAGCTGCGCGGTCAGAGAGATCAGACCGTCGATGCTATCCTCCAGCTTCCAGACCTCACCGCCAGGTCCTCTTCCGTAGGAGGGGGGATCCATGATGATGCCGTCGTAGTGATTGCCGCGACGGATCTCACGCTCGACGAACTTCTTGCAATCGTCCACGATATAACGGATCGGAGCCTCGGAAAGTCCTGAAAGCGCCGCGTTTTCCTTGGCCTGTGCGACGATGCCCTTGGATGCGTCAACGTGAACCACCGAGGCTCCCGCAGCCGCGGCCGCGACGGTCGCGCCACCGGTGTAGGCAAAGAGATTGAGCACCTTGATCGGTCGGTTTGCGCGTCGGATCAGATCGGAAAACCAATCCCAATTCGCCGCCTGCTCGGGAAAAAGTCCGGTATGCTTGAAGCCCATTGGACGCAGAAGAAAGCCGAGCTCACCGTAGCGAATATTCCAGGATTCGGGAAGCTTGTTTTTCACCCAGGCTCCGCCTCCCGAGGAGGAACGGCGGTAAATCCCGTCGGCACGCTTCCAGGCAGGGTGCTTGGCAACGCCCTTCCAAATGATCTGCGGATCGGGACGGATGAGGATATAATCCCCCCAACGCTCCAAGCGCTCTCCGTCCGAGGTATCCAACAATTCATAATCCTTCCAATTCTCTGAAAACCACATGCTGTCGCAGTTCCTTTCAAAAATCCTTTGTTTTCGGTTTGTGTTATCTGTTATAATAGCCGGCCAGCCGTGAGCCTCCGCTGTGTGCGTGACAGATCGCGATGGCAAGCGCGTCGGCGGTGTCGTCGGGAGATGGCGGCTTGGGCAGTCCCAAAAGCATGGTCACCATCGTGATCACCTGCTTTTTCTCGGCTCTGCCGTATCCCACCACTGCCTGCTTGACCTGAAGCGGGGTGTATTCCTGTATCGCAAGCCCCGCGCGCTCCGCAGCCAAAAGGATCACGCCGCGTGCCTCCGCGACACGGATGCCCGTGGTGACGTTGGTGTTGAAAAAAAGCTCCTCCACCGCCATGGCATCGGGATGATATTTCTCGATCAGCTCGTTCATGCCGTCAAAAATGCTCTTGAGACGCTCCTCGGTCCGCATTCCGGCGGGGGTGCGGATCGCACCGTAAGCAAGCGTGCGAAATCTCGTGTTTTTGTATTCGATGATTCCCCAGCCGACAATGGCAAGTCCCGGGTCAATTCCAAGAATGATCATGACGCAAGCAATCGCTCCCCATTTTAAAATAATTAATTATATTATACCACTAAAATTTCAATATGTCAAATAATATTTTTATTTTTGGAAAAATCCGTGTAAAAATACAGATTTGTGGTTTACAGAACGTTTTTTTTATGTTATAATAGTGATAATATACCAAACTAATCCCTCAAGGAGATTTTTTATGCCGATCATCCCGCTTCATCCCAACGACCGCATCCAATTGAAAAAGCCGCATCCGTGCGGCAATCACGTGTTTTTGGTGCTCCGTGTCGGAAGCGAGGTTCGTATCGTTTGCGAGGGCTGCAAAAGAGACATGACGGTGGATCGCCTCAAGCTCGAAAAATCCATCAGAAAAGTTCTTCCGTCCGACGCGCAAGAATAACCCTTTCGAAAGGATCCGAATCATGGAACAAACCAAAAAACGCCGTCCGTTCCTCCGAAAAGACGACGACGGTAAGCTTCTTCTCCCCCGCTTGAATCCAAACGGAAAAGCCAAACGGCTTCTCTCCGAATACGGCTATCTTTTCTACGCGATGCTCATTCCCGCGTTTCTGGTCTACGTGATCTATCTCGCAAAGGGATTGCATCCCTTCGGGGACGGTTGCGTCCTTGTGCTGGACCTGAACGGACAGTACGTGTGGTTTTTTGAGGCACTTCGCAATTTCGTGAAGGGAGACGCCGACTTGCTTTATTCCTTCTCCCGTGCGCTCGGAGGCGAATTTCTCGGTATTTACGCATATTATCTGGCAAGTCCTCTTTCCTATATTCTCTGCCTCTTCCCGCAGGACCGCATGCTCGAGGGCCTTTTGACACTCTTCATGATCAAGACCGCAATCTGCGGCGGCACCTTCGGCTACTATATGCACCGCACGCTCAAAAAACCGAAGCCGTTCGCCATCGTTGCCTTTTCCACCTTCTACGCGCTGACAAGCTATGCCATCGTTCAGCAGCACAACACCATGTGGATCGACGCGGTCATGTGGCTGCCGCTGATCACGCTCGGCATCGAATCGCTGATCAAGCAAGGCAAATACAAGCTCTACACCATCCTCCTTGCCGTCACGCTGATCAGCAATTTCTATATTGGCTTCATGGTCTGCATCTATTGTCTGATCTACTTTTTCCTGTATTATCTCGCACACGCAGAGGAATACCGCAACAATCCGCTTCACGAAAAGGCGCATTTCTGGAAATCCTTGCTTCGCATCGCGTTCTATTCGCTTCTCGCCATCGGGATTGCCGCCGTCATTCTGCTCTCGGCATACTATTCTCTGAATTTCGGAAAGACCACCTTTTCCAATCCGAAATGGGAATGGAAGCTCAATTTTGATATCCTCGATCTACTCTACAAATTCCTTCCCGGCTCCTATGACACCGTGCGTCCTGAGGGACTTCCCTTTGTTTACTGCGGCGTTCTGACGCTTCTTCTTCTCCCCGCCTATTTCCTCTCTCACAAATATTCCATGCGTCAGAAGATTGTGTCAGGGGTTTTCATCCTGATCCTGATCGCCTGTATGTCCTTCAGCGTCACCGACCTCATCTGGCACGGATTCCAAAAGCCCAATTGGCTCAACTACCGCTACAGCTTCATGCTCTGCTTCTATCTTTGCGTGCTTGCCTGCCGTGCCTTCGCCGATTTTGAGACCGTATCGCTCAAATGCGTGATGGGAATGGGCGGATTGATCGTGCTTCTGTGCGTCATCCTGCAGCAATACTCCAACGGAGAATACGTCGATCCCGACGACTATACCTGCATTGGCTTTACGATCCTCGCCATTTTCGTCTATCTCTCCATTCTCGGCGTTCTGCGGAAGATCGGCGATAAGGAGCTCGGAAACGTCATTCTGATCGGTGCGATCATCGCGGAAACCTTCCTCAACGGTCTCTGGAATCTCAACGGTCTGGACGATGACGTGACCTACTCCAAGTACAGCTACTACAACAACTTCCTCAACAACACCCGCCCGATCGTGGAGCAGGTGCAGGAATCCGATCCCTCCTTCTACCGCATGGAAAAGACCATGTTCCGCAAAACGAACGACAACATGGCACTGGGGATCCGCGGTCTTTCCGGCTCGACCTCCACACTCAACAAGGAAACCATTCATTTCTTGAATAAAATGGGCTATTCCTCCAAATCCCACTCCTCCAAATATCTCGGTGGAAATCCCGTCAACGACTCGTTGCTGGGAGTCAAGTATATCGTCTCCGAAAACACGGTTTACGGCAATTATTACGACACTTATATCATCGATGAACAGCGGCAATATATCGCCTACCGCAATCCCTATGCGCTTTCGATCGCCTACGGTGTGGACGATGCCCTTTTGGAATTCCCGCTCGGATTTGCCAAGGAATCCGCACAGAAAAACGAGGAGGACGTCAACGTCGGCTCTGCGGTCAACAAGATCAAGGACAAGCTCAACGAGTGGCTTGACATCGACGAGACCGTCAATTCCGCGACCTATATCGACGACTATGACAGTCATTTCGAGCGTCTCAACGCCATGGTGAGTGCGATGCTCGGTGAGGAAGAAACGCTGCAGATCTTCGTTCCCATTCCGATCGTGGATTCCACCACAAGCAACCTCAATCTTTCCTATGCGCATGAGCATTATGCCTATTCCGTCATCGATCAGGCGCAGGAGGCGACTCTCTCCTATACCCTGGAAATGCCGGAAAGTGCCGAGTTGTTCTTCTATGAGCCCTCTGCCTATCCCCGAGAAGTGAGCCTTGTTCTTTTCGACGGCGAGTCCGACGAGGATTTCGGCGGCTTCAACGGAGGCGACACCAATCGCATCATTTCTCTCGGCTACCGTAACGCAGGTGACCGCCTGACACTGCGCATGACGCTGAAGGATACGCATTACTACCCGATGACCGAGGAAAACTGCTTCTACTATATCGACTGGGCGGTCTTCGAGGACGCGATGGCACGTCTTGCGCAGGATCAGTATCAGATCACCGAATTCACAGAAACCTCCTTTGAGGGTACCTTCCGGGCCTCCCGCGAGCGCGAGCTGGTGATGACCACCATTCCCTTTGACAAGGGCTGGAAGGTCAGCGTCGACGGCGAGGAGGTGGAGACCGTCAAGGCGCTCGGCTCTCTCGTGGCATTCTACGTCGACGGCTCTGCCGGTCAATCTCACACCGTGGAAATGGTCTACCGTCCGAACACCTTTTCCATCGGACTCACCGTTTCCCTGATCTCTGCGGCACTTCTGATTTTGATCATCGTGTTTGAAAAGCAGATCAGGAAGATCCGCGGACTGCGTCTGCTCGTTTCGGTACCGAGCGATTCCGACACAACTCCGATCGCCTCCGTCACAGAGACGCATTCCGACAGCGACAAACCAGCCGATGCGGAAAACGCGGACGAACCACCCCAACAGCAATCATGAAAGGAATCTCAACTCATGTTTTATTATCTTAGCGGAAAGCTCGCGCGTCTGGAAACCGGCATGGCAGTCATCGACGCGGGAGGCGTCGGCTACAAGCTGACAATCAGCGGCACGACCTATGACGCCATGCCGCCCAACCGATCGGTCAAGGAGCCTCCGAACGTGCTTCTTTATACCCACATGGCAGTGCGTGAGGACGGTGTGGAGCTCTTCGGCTTTGCAACCGAGACCGAGCTTGCCTCCTTCAAGCTTCTCATCACGGTGTCGGGCGTCGGCCCCAAGGCAGCGATGTCGATCCTTTCCCTGCTTTCTCCCGAAAAATTTGCGCTTGCCGTCTGCACCGAGGACAAAAAAACGATCGCAAAGGCGAACGGCATCGGCCCGAAAACCGCCGCGCGCATCATTCTTGAGCTCAAGGACAAGCTGATGAAGGAGCACGCAGGCGAGGATCTTTCCGCGATCGCGGGCGAATCCTCGGCAGCCCTATCTTCTCCTTCTGCGCGTGGAGTTCTTTCGGAGGCAACAGATGCGCTGATCGTGCTGGGTTACTCCAAGGCAGAGGCCTTGAACGTCCTCAAAACGATCGCCACCGACGGCATGGATCTGGAGGAGATCATTCGCGCAGCGCTCAAAAAGCTGATGAAATATTAATGCGGGAAGGAGCATACACGGCTTATGGATACCAACGAATTTGATTTTGAAAATCGGATCATGAACACGGGCTACAGCTCCGAGGACTCCGACGTGGAGGTCTCTCTCCGCCCCAAAACACTTGACGAATACATCGGTCAGGAAAAGGCGAAGGAAAACCTAAAGATCTATATCGAGGCTGCAAAAAAGCGAAACGATCCTTTGGATCACGTTCTGCTTTACGGCCCTCCCGGACTCGGAAAGACCACTCTCTCCAACATCATCGCAACGGAAATGGGTGTGAACATCCGCATCACCTCCGGTCCCGCGATCGAAAAGCAGGGTGACCTTGCCGCGATCCTCACCAACCTCAATGAGGGAGACGTTCTCTTCATTGACGAGATCCACCGTCTTTCACGCTCGGTCGAGGAGATCCTCTACCCCGCGATGGAGGACTACGCGCTCGACATCATCATCGGAAAAGGCCCCGCCGCGCGCAGCATCCGCATCGATCTGCCCCGCTTCACCCTGGTTGGAGCGACCACACGCGCCGGTCAGATGACGACGCCGCTGCGAGATCGCTTCGGCGTGATTCTCAAGCTTGAGCTTTACACCACCGAGGAGCTTGCCACGATCGTCCGCAGAAACGCGGGAATCCTGGAAATGGAGATCACCGACGACGGCGCCTTGGAAATCGCAAGCCGCTCTCGCGGAACACCGCGTATTGCCAACCGTCTGCTCAAGCGCGTGCGCGACTTCGCCCAGGTCAAGGGAGACGGCGTGATCAACTCCGACATCGCCAACTATGCCCTCAACCGCCTGGAGATCGACCAATTGGGTCTTGACAACGTCGACAGACGGATGCTGGAAACCATCATCAAGTTTTACGACGGCGGCCCCGTCGGTCTGGAAACGCTTGCCGCCACGGTCGGAGAGGAGGCGATCACGCTGGAGGATATGTACGAGCCCTATCTGATGCAGATCGGATTCCTCAGCCGCACGCCGCGCGGAAGATGCGTCACGCGCATGGCATACGAGCATCTCGGCATTCCCTATCACGCACCGAAGCCCTCCCCCGAGGAGCAGCTGAAGATGTTTGATCCCGAGGTGTGATCTCCAACAATCAAAAACGACCGTGATTCTGCTCGAATCACGGTCGTTTTTTCTTTTGTTTTTACGTCTTTGATCGCGCGTTTCTTTCAGCCATGAAAAAGCGGTTGATCAGAAGCACGATGAGGAAATATCCAATCCAAAGGCAAGCGACGTCGAAGAGATATGCGGCGATCATCCACAAAAGATCGGAAAGTCCGCGAGGGGCACCGTACCAAACGTCGTAGATCACACGGGAAACCAGACGGAAGGCAGCGGGCACCAGGGCAATCAGGAATGCCGCACGCAAGGTCCTCCTTTTCCAATCCCAAAGCCGCTCCGTTGGCATCTCCGAGGAAAGCAGCTTTTCGGGTGCCGACGCGCCCCTTTTCAATGTGAGCGTCACCCACACGACAATCCCCATTTGCGCGAGATCCAAAAAGACGTCGAGCAGGCAATACGGCAAATACAATGAGAAGAACTCATTGATGGGCGGAAAACCGAACACACAAAAATCCGCGATCTGATTGGCAAGATAGCGAAACACGACCACGGCGCCATACGTCGCGAGCAGCGGTGTGCAGGCTCTCAGGTCAAAGCGCAAAAGTGCGTAAAGCAAAAAAGCAAACGCAATCCAATAAAACAAATAGTTGCAGAACAGCAGCAGCGCGTCCAAAAGGAACGGCAACGCGGTGTCCGAAAGCAACACGTCACTCAAGACAAAGCGAGACAGCGGCGTGCAAACGGCGGCATAAAAGAGCGCGATCGCAAACAACCACACAAAAAGATGCACCGTCAGTCTCTTTTTGCGGCAACGGTCAAACAAAGAGAGCTCCATTGAAAATCCCTTTCTCGTTTATTTTTCTTCATTATAGCACATTTGCGGCGCGATTTCACGACTTATTTGTAAATAATTTCTCCGTCCTCACATATTCTGGTAATAAAATCAAATTTTTCGTTGACCGGGAAAGGAGATGCGATCGCGTATGAACGAAAAATCCCTTTTTGAAAAAAATCCCAATCCCTTTGATCACAGCGCGCTGATGCAAGCCGTGGAGGATCTGACGCGGGAATATTCTTTTTTGGAGCATCACACCGTCGGCAGCAGTATCCTCGGGCGGGAGATCCCGCTCCTCCGCATCGGCTCGGGAGCGCGCGAGGTGCTTTACGTCGGAGCGCATCACGGCATGGAGTGGATCACCTCTCTGGTCTTGATGCGTTTTTTGAAGGATATTTGCGAATGTTACCGCGAAAAGCGCTTTTTTTACCGCAATTCCTCTCATCTTTTTTTGCAATCTCACTCGATCTGGGTCCTCCCCATGCTCAATCCCGACGGCGTGGAATATCAGATCCACGGAATCTCCCGGGAGAATCCCCTCCGTGATCGTGTGCTCGCCATGAACGGCGGCAGCGACGATTTTTCCCATTGGCAGGCCAACGCGCGCGGAGTCGATCTCAATCACAATTACGACGCCGGCTTTGCCGAATATAAAAGGCTGGAAGCCGAAAGCGGCATCACGGGCGGCTGTGCCACACGCTTTGGCGGAGAAGCTCCCGAATCCGAGCCGGAGGTGGCAGCGCTTTGCCGATGGATCGGCTTTCACGACAGGCTTTGCGGAATTTTGACGCTACATACGCAAGGAAAGGAAATTTATTACCGCAGCGGCGGCATCGAGCTGCCGAAATCGAAATTCACGGCACAAAGGATCGCTCGCATCAGCGGCTACCGTCTCTCGGATGCGGAAGGCCTTGCCTCATTCGGCGGCCTAACCGATTGGTGCGTGCAAGTGCTCGGACTTCCCTCCTTCACGCTCGAGTGCGGACAGGGCTGCAATCCCCTGCCTGCATCGGATTGGAAAGAGATCTACTGCGACCTTCGTCGGGTGCTATTCACCTTTCCAATCCTGTTATAAAGTCTGTTTTTTCGGTATTTTCGGTGTTTTTTTGAAAAAAGTATTGCGATTGTGCCAAAAAAGTGGTATGATGATGGCAAGAAACCATTCGAAAGGATGAAGTGAAAATGTCCGACGTTTCCATCGTTTCCTGCAAATCCTACGACGACGCCGAGGTCACCGAGGCTCTCCGTCGCGTTCTCGAGCCGATCGGCGGCTTGGATTGGGTTGAGGCGGGAATGAAAATTGCCATCAAGGCCAATCTCGTCTCCATGATGAAGCCCGAGCTTGCCGCCACCACACATCCTTCCCTGCTCTGCGCGCTGGTCAGACTTCTGCGCGAAAAGGGCGCCGAGCCTCTCATCGGGGACAGTCCCGGGGGACTTTACAATGCCGCGGTTGTCAATCGTATCTACCACGTGACCGGCATGAAGCAAGCCGAGGCGGCGGGAGCGGTGCTCAATCAGAATTTCGAGAGTCGCGAGGCCAATTTCCCGGGCGCAATGGTCGCGCATCAATTCACCTACACAGCCTATCTTGACGATGCCGACGCTATCATTGATTTTTGCAAGCTCAAAACCCACGGCATGATGGGAATGAGCGCGGCGGCAAAAAATATGTTCGGCGTCGTTCCCGGCACGTTCAAGCCGGAATATCATTTTCGCTACCCCAACCATCGCGATTTTGCGAAAATGATGCTCGATCTCAATGCCTATTTTGCTCCGAAGGTCAGGCTTTGCCTTGCCGATGCCATCATGGGCATGGAGGGCAACGGACCGACGCAGGGAAAGCCGCGTCACCTGGGGGCTCTGCTGGCGTCCAAGTCACCGCACGCACTCGATCTTGCCTGTGCAAGCCTGATCGGACTGACACCGAAGGACGTTCCCACGCTGGAGGTTGCCGTCGAGAACGGTCTGATCCCCGACGATGCCGCCCTTCTGACGGTTCACGGAGATCTGGCACAGTTTCGCGTCAGCGACTTTGATAACATTCACGTCCGCCGCAGTCTGCAGTTTGAGGGACACGGCAAATTTGCCGCCATGTTCGTGCGCTCCGCCCTGCGCGCCGCTCCGCGCCCCGACAAAAAGGCCTGCATTTCCTGCAAAAAATGCGCGGAGATCTGCCCCGCGCACGTCATCACCATGAAAAACGGGATCCCACAGATCGACAAAACCAAGTGCATCACCTGCTTCTGCTGTCAGGAATTTTGCCCGGTGGGCGCGATGAAGGTCCACCGCCCGCTGATCGCAAGAGTGCTGAACCGAAGAAAATAACAAGATCCGCCGAGAGCGCACCGTTTGGTCACTCTCGGCGGGTTATGTTATAAAGTTGTTTTGACAGTTGAGCTTATTTTGCTTTCCGCGCGGCACTTTCGGCGGCTTTTTTGGCTTGATCGGCGATCCTCTCGGCGCGCTCGATATATTTCTTGAAGCGCTCCTCCTGTCTCACCGTGTCGAACCATTCCCAGCCGCTGGGTGCCGTCAGGCAAGAAATGAAGCCGCGAAGTCCAAATTGCATGCGCCATCCCTCCTCGATCGACTCTCGGGAGCCGTCGGGAAGCACGATCACTTCTTTTCCGTATTCATATTTCACGCCGCCGAGCAGATTTTCCTTGCCCGTGTCGAGAAGCGCGCCTTTTTGGAAGGCGGTAACCCTTTCGCAGTAACGGAAGGCAATCTCAAGGGCTTCATAGCCGCTCTCGTTCTTGCCGTTCCCGAAGAGTGCCGCCGCCTTGACCGTTGCGGTCCATCCGTACAGACCGTACCAAGCGGGCGGAACCTCCCCATCCTTGCCGAGCATCTCCATCATATTCATATAGAATCCGTTGATCTCGATGGATCTTCTTACGTCGTTCCGGTTGCGTCCGGGTCTTGCGAAGAGGTGAAGGAACAAATGGAAATTGTTTGCGCCGTATTTGACGTGGCTTTCCTGCCATTTTCCGGAATCCCACAGCTCCTGTTCGATCATTTCTCCTTGAATGGCGCCGTACTGCGTGATGGGAGGCGGAAGCTCGCGGATACCCGTGCGGTCGGCAAAGACCACGATATCGCCGTCCTCATCCGCGACGAATGCATATTCCACTGCTCCCACGAAGCCGTCGGTCAGGTTCTGTGCGTCGTAGCGGCGCGTCATGCCGTCCGCGAGCGGCATAAAGCCTTCGCCCGTGCCTTCGTAATCAGTCAAGTCATAAACCGCGATCCTTGCACCTCCGCAATATTCGGTTTCGGTGCGCACGATGCCGACGCCCTCGGCAAAATAATAGACCTTTTTGCCACCGCGATATGCCCATCCGTCCGTCATTCCGCCAATGTCAAGGCAGAGCTTGAAGCAATTGTCAAAGGTGCCTGCTTTTGTGGTAACCGTGCCGCCGTCCTCGCAGGTGATCTGCGTTTTGACGGTTCTGTCCCATTTCGTGTACTCTACGATGGGAGACGCGCCGATTCGCCATTCGTCCGACCAAACACAGTTCGTCGCATCCTGCAAAATTCCCAGAATATCGTTGTAAAGCACCGGTGTTCCGGCAGTGCCCAGAGTTCCTGTGCTCTTCCACTCAAAGCTCCAACGAGAGTTATAGTCCGTCAGCAAAAGAGAATCGTTTTTCCTTCGGATGTATTCTCTGCCAAAGAAATTCCAATGTCCCTTTGCGGTGTAATCGGGATTGAAGTCTGGATCGGTCGCCAAAATCCTTCTTGCAACCGATGCCGCTGCTTTGGTGTATGCCTTTTCCATTGGCGTTGCGGCAAGCCGCTCGGCACGTTCGATCGCGGGTGTGACGTCGCGAAGATAGCAGCAACCGTCTTCATTACGATAGGCATACTCATTGGCGATCTCCTGCACCGTGTCGATCCAGGAACTTTCATCATAGCCAAGTCTTTCAACGTTTTTCCAACGGGAAAACAGAACCTTTTTCTCGTCGGCAAAGGCGACCTCGATCTTGATCTCGGACGAAATTGTGTCGGGCGCATATTGGGAAGTATATTCCCATGCGTTGCCGGCACAGACGGGAAGCAACCCCTTGCCGCCCTTGATCTCAAAGTGCTTGAGGAGCTGGGTGGCGGTCGCGCCGTCGGTGACGTGATCCTGACGCACGATACCGACACCGTCCTTGTAATAGGTTCTGCAAACGATCTTTTGCGTCTCGGTCCAACGTCTGATCTCCCAAAGTCGGCAGCCCTCAAAGCAGCCCGCAGGCGTCTCCAGAGTTTCATGGTCCGAAAGATGAGAAAGCGTCGTTCCGTCAGACCCCACAAGCTTCTCCCCCACTCCAAGATCGGCAAAGAAAAGCCCGTCACAGCTTGACGCGTTGCGGAAAATATTCAAGCTCATTTCGTCGATCGATTCGATCCATCCATCATAAAAGCCCTCGATCTTCCAATAGCGGAGCTTGCCGTCGATGACGCGGTATTCGTCCGCCGTGCCGCTGATCTCATAGCGTTCCTTTGGCAGGTCCTTGTAGCGTGCGGAAAACGCCTCTTTCATCTGTTTTGCCAACGGGACGAGTGCGTGATAGGCATCGCTCTTCTCAAGGATCTCTTCCACCTTGCCGTACGCGGCTTCGGCTTCGTCGAACCGTTCCTTGCAGAACAGATAATATCCCAGCCAAAACCACTCTCTTCCAAGCGTTTTCACAAATCCGGCTTTTTCGAGGCGCGGGATCTGCTTGTCGCGGATAAACTCAATTTTTGCCCCTCTTCCCGACACCTTGGAATCCTCACGGGAAACGATGAAGCTCATGACCTCCTCGTTTTTTCCCTCCATTGCGGCATTGGCAATGCGCGCAAAGAGCGCGTCGTTCTTGTCTCCGGGCAGCCACCACCAGCCGCGCATCAGCACGTCGGCAAGTGCGTGCTGCTTTTCACGACATTCGGGAAGCTCCTCCACCTCGCGCAGGACCTCCTGATATACCTTTTCAAAACCGCTCTTGTTGTTTTTGAGCTGCCAGAGCTTCAGCTCTTCCACCTTTTTCATCACTCGCTGCACGAGCGTGTCGCTATACTTTTCATTCATTGCGCAAAGTTCCTTTCTGATTCGCTTTCTGCCATCGTGAAGCTGCCACTTGACCGTTCCCTCGGAGATCCGCATCCGATCCGCGATCTCCGCAATCGAAAGGTCCTCGAAATAGTGCAGATGAATGATCTGCCGTACCTTTTCGGGCAGTGCCTCGATGCTCTTGTTGACTTCATCTCGCTCCTCGGTGCGTGCGTAAAGCTCTGCGGGATTCTCGGCTCCGCCATCGGAAAGATCGAGATTCTCCACCAGGTCAAACGGAAGAAAGCTGCGGTATCTGCCGATCATGTTCAAGGCACAGTTCTTGGCGATGCGGCAGACCCAGGAGCCGTATTTTTTCGGCTCTTGCAGAGTGTTCAGCTTCATCCATGCCGTGACGAATGCATCCTGCGCGGCATCCTCTGCCATGAAATGATTTTTGGTGACCGATGCGGCAGAGGCAATGACCGCACGTTGATGGCGCGTCACCAAGATCTCATACGCCGTTTGCTCGCCCGCCAGCGTCAGCATGACCAGGGTCTCGTCGGGTTCATTTTGATAATACATTATGCACGCTCCTTTCTTGAAATTTGGGAGTTCCCATGTTTAAGCGCTTGTCTTACAGACACGATTCGGAATGAAAAGGTTGGGTGAATGATACCATTATATCATATTTTTTTCGATTCGTCTATACGAGGTCGCATTTTGGGATATACTAACAAAAAGGATGGAAGGGAGAGCGGCGGATGCACGGAAGGATCGCGACGTTGATCAAAGAATACAGCCTTCTGACCGCTGCGTCGCTCGGAATGGCGGTGGGGATCTATTTCTTCGAATTTCTCAACGGCTTTACCACGGGCGGTATCAGCGGAATCTCGATCATTCTGGGCGCCTGCTTCCCACAGTGGAGCGCGGGCGGCTTTATGCTTGCCATCAATGCTGCGCTTCTCTTGCTCGGATTCCTGATCCTGGGCAAGCAGTTTGGCATCAAGACGCTTTATTGCGGTCTCCTGGTCTCACTCGGTACCTATCTGTTGGAGCATCTTGTTCCGCGCGCCGCCCCCTTGACCGACGAGCCGATGCTGGAGGCGGTGTTCATGGTTGTAATTCCGTCCTTGACCGGCGCGGTTTTGTTTTATTACGGTGCCTCGTCGGGCGGAACGGACATCGTCGCCCTGATCATCAAAAAACGGACCTCCCTCAACATTTCGTGGGCACTTTTCGTCTCGGATTTTTTCATCGTCATGCTTCTCTTTCCGGTGTTCGGCATCGAGACCTGGCTCATTTCCCTGCTCGGATTTTTTTGCCGTGCGCTTTTGGTGCATTTCTTTCTCAATTCGATCAATGCCGCCAGATACTGCACGGTCATCACCTCTCCCGAGCACCAAGAGGCACTCTGTGATTATATCACCACCGTGCTTCAAAAAAGCGCAACCGTCAGCGAAGCCTTTCTGGGAGCATATCAAAATGAAAAAAAGAGCGTTTTGCTGGTCGCGCTCACCCGTCGCCAGGTGAGCCGTCTCAAGGCCTTTGCAAAAGGACTCGACGAAAGGACGTTCATCGTCGTTTCGGGCACCGCGGAAATCGTGGGCGAGGGCTTTCGGGAAAGCTTTTGAGAAAAAATAAAAAAAATTAAAAAAATTTGTAAAAAAGGCTTGCAATTTCATTTTCGATGTGTTATAATATAGAGCGTGTTATGGAGGCATAGCTCAGTTGGTTAGAGTGCATGCTTGACATGCATGAGGTCGCTGGTTCGAACCCAGCTGTCTCCACCAGAAAAAAGCACACATTTGTATTGGTAGACAAATGTGTGCTTTTTTCAACGAAATTTGCCTTGCGGGCAAGTGAAATAACTTCGCTGTGAAATATTTGCTCTGCGAATGTGGGCAAATTTCATTTCACCTTGCGACTGCACGGAGCAATATTTCACAATGTGCGATCGCACATTATTTCACATTCGGCGCAAGCCGAATATTTCACTTGACAAATGAGCGATTTCATGATACCATAACGAAAAAGGAGAACGCAAAATGAAAAGGATATTATTACTTTTGATTGCAATTGCTCTTTTGTTAAACCTAACCGCTTGTAGCGGCTATAATGAAGTTATGCGAGAATATCTCAGCAAAGAAGATCATTATCATGATATTGAGGCAACGTTTTGCTCATATAAAGAAGCCGACGACCGCATTTATTTGTACGTTTCCGTTGAGGACAAATCGGCTTTTGATTCTTCCGAGGTGAACAGTGAGGAAATCAGATTGGAACTGGTGGGCGACAACTGCAATGCTCTCGGTGAAATCCTTGCGAAAGAAGAGCTCCGCGAGGATGATAAAATTACCGTGAAATGTTCAACGTGGATCTATATGGATTCGACCTTCTACTATATTGCGGAACTGAAAACGCAAACTCAAACGCTTTTATCATTTGACGATGGCTTAAAAAACATCGTAAAGTATGTCAACGATAATAAAGCTTTATTTTGATTCTTCTATTGACCTGTGTCGGAGAAAGCGACATTTGACTAAGCTGTAAAAAAGCGAAAAAGGAAGCAACCCGGTCTCCTCTGCATTCTTAGCGGAGAAAACACGAACACCACCAAGGATTTTTCTTTGGTGGTGTTTTTCCATTGGCGGTAGCTTTCCAAAGCCTCCCTCCGAGAGGGAGGGGGACCGCGATAGCGGTGGAAGGAGCCTGCGTGACTTTGGAGTTTTGATAAGCTTTATTGTAACGCGCTCTCCCTCAGTCGCCTTCGGCGCCAGCTCCCTCCCGGAGGGAGCCTTTCTACGTCATACCTCTGCGGATAGTGGGTTCGGGCTTCTGCCCGAAGGTGCGAGGACTGCCACGCGCTATGCTTGCCGCGGACGCGAGCTTCGGGAAAGTGAAAAACAGTGTTTATCAAGGAATGCTTTATCCGCTAAACAATGAATTGATAATTGTTTTTTCACAAACATGTGCTATAATATAATCACACCGGTGAAATGAATTTTGGAGGTGCTTTTATGCAACTTGATTTAGGACAAAAAATACGCGAACTGCGTCGTCGAGATGGACGCACACAAGAAGC
>JAZSJS010000003.1:0-14791 GCA_045534435.1 Eubacteriales bacterium | reverse complement strand
AAGTCGAACTTTCGTGCTTGCACGAAAGCGCGAGGCTGTAAGCCGAAGCGGGATCTACGAAGGGGTTTTATAGATCCCAACGCCAATGGCGTTGCCCTCCCTGCGGTCGGGTTCGACTCCGAAAACACCACACCGTGGTGTTTCCTCCGCTCAGGATGACACGCTGGAATGACATCTCGGTCAATCTCAATTAATCAATTGTTCCTCCTTTTCCATGGCAAAAGAAAAAAGAAAGCTATTTGGGGTCGTGGGTCCCCAAATAGCCGCGAGAGCGATTGAATGGAAGAGCGGAGAGATAAACAATTACGTTTATACCCAATGCGATAAAAGTTTTTGAAGGGGTGTGGGGGAACTTTTCTCAAAAAGTTCCCCCACAAAAAAGAAAGCTATTTGGCACGAATGTGCCTTTCGTGGGTTCCCAAATAGCCGCGGGAGCAATTGATTGGTCGAGCGCACAGATTCACTCAACATCAGCCCCCACGAAACGCATCCCGTGAAGATTCGATCCCGTCAAAAAAGAGGAGTTAGCAAGCGCTAACTCCTCTTTTTTTAGGGCGCAAAGAACGAGATGATGTTGTCTGCGAACTGAACGAGATCGGGCAAGAGCCAGCAGAGCAGGCCCGCGCCGATGACGGTCAACACGATTCCAATGACGATGGCACCCCATCCCGAGCCTTTTTTCTCAAAGCGGATCTCGGCGCGTGCGCGAAGATCTTCGGGAATATAGAAGCGCGCGGTGAGAAAATCGATTTTCGGCTTCTGCGCTTCCCTTCCCTTTTCTTTGGGATCCTCCTCGGAGGGCGTTTCTTCCGCTTCCGGCGAGCTCTCTTCCGAGGGAGCGGCTTCCTCGCATTGATGAACCACCATGCGCAGGCTTCCGCCGCGCGTCAGCTCTCGACGGATGACCGTGCTTTGAAAATAGCCAAGCTCCATCAGGGTTTTTGCGCTTTCGGGTGAAATGCAGTCCTCTTTGATCAGCTTTCGCACGAAATTGCCGAGTCCGATGCGGAAATGTGCTGTCATGAGGAAGGCTGCGATCAATCCGAGCGCAACCGCCACGATGATGTTGCGTAAGGTCTCTCCCAATCCGGGACTCACCGTGAAGTTTTCGTAAGCGCCGAATTCCACGGTGAAATAACGATCCCGAAAATAGGTCAGCAGCTCGTTGATCAGAGATTTTTCGTACCAGGCGGCGATTTTCTCCCAAAAGGACTCGCCACCCGTCGAAAACAGAGCCAATATACCGAACATTTGTTCTATCTCCTTTGATTCATATCGTTTCCGGAGTTCAAATATCAACGAAAGTGCCGGCTTTGGCTTACTTTTTGATAATATCCACTCCGAGATACTTGCGCAGGCATTCCGGAACCGTAACGCTTCCGTCTGCGTTCTGGTTTTGCTCGACCAATGCGGGGAAAATACGGCTGGTAGCCAGACCCGATCCGTTGAGCGTGTGGACAAACTCCATCTTTCCGTTTTCTCTCTTGACGCGCATCATGCCGCGGCGTGCCTGATAGTCGCGTGCGTTGGAAACCGAGGAAACCTCTTTGTAGCCGTTCATCGAGGGAATGTTGATCTCGATGTCATAGGTGCGAGCCATCGATGCGGAGCAGTCCTCTGCCGCGAGCTTGACCGTGCGGAAATGGAATCCAAGGCCCTTCACGAGGTTCTCTGCGTTGGTAACCAGCTCCTCAAATGCCTCGTCACTCTTCTCGGGTAGGGTGTACTGTACCATTTCAACCTTGTTGAACTGATGTCCGCGCACCATTCCGCGCTCGTCTGCGCGATAGGAGCCAGCCTCGCGACGGAAGCAAGGCGTATAGCTGATATATTTCTTGGGAAGATCTGCTTCGGTCAGGATCTCGTCGCGGTGGAGAGAAACCAGCGCAGTCTCTGCCGTGGGAAGCATGAAGCGGCGGCGCTCGTCCTCGGCGGTCTCGAGCCAATAAACGTCATCCTGGAACTTGGGGAACTGTCCTGCCGTCAGGCCGCATTCGTAGCCGAGCATATGAGGAACCAGCATCAGATCGTAGCCGTTTCCGAGGTGGAAATCCACAAAATAGTTCAGAATTGCCCATTCAAGACGCGCGCCGAGACCGGAATAGATCCAGAATCCGTTTCCGGAGAGCTTGACACCTCGCTTGTAGTCGATCAGACCGAGATCGGTGCAAAGATCCACGTGGTTCTTCGGCTCAAAATCGAATTTGCGAGGCTCGCCGTAATAGCGCAGAGGCTGGTTGTTTTCCTTGCCGCCTGCCGCCAGATCCTCGTCGGGAAGATTGGGGAGTCCGAGCATAAAGGAGGTCAGCTGCGTCTCGATCTGCTTCAATTTGTCGTCGTTTTCCTTGATTTTTGCACCAAAGGCCTTCATTTCGGCGAAAATTGCGGCAACGTCCTTGCCCTCCTTCTTATATTGAGGGATCAGCTTGTTGGTTTTGTTCTGCTCTGCCTTGAGTGCCTCGGTCTCTCCGATCAATGCGCGACGCTCACCGTCGAGCTTGAGGATCATTTCGATGTCTTCCTTGGCATCCTTGCCTTTTTTGGCGAGGCGGGCAATGACTTCTTCGGGCTTTTCTTTGATATACTTAATATCCAGCATGGTTTTGTCTCCTAATTAATTATAGTATGTTCAGTCGTTTTCTTCAAAAAACGTCTCTCCGCAGATCGTTTTCAAGAGTGCTTCGAGGTCCTCGTCGTCGCTGTATGCCAGCTCGATCACCTTTTTCTTGGGCGTTTTGAGGATCTTGACCTTGCGGCCGAGGATTCTGACCGCGCGATGCTCGAGGTCGCGCATATAGACCTTTTTCTGCGAAAGCTCGCTTTCTTCCTCGTCGGATTCCTGGGGCTCGTAGTTCATCAGACGGATCGTGCGCTCCACGTCGCGGACGGAAAGCCCTTTTTCGACGATTTTTTGTGCCAATCCGGGCATTTGCTCCTCGTCCTTCAGTCCGAGCAGCGCGCGCGCGTGGCCTGCGCTCAGGCTTCCGTTCTTCAAAAGCTCGAGCACTTCATCGGGCAGATCCAACAAACGGAGCATATTTGTCACTGTCACGCGGCTTTTTCCGACCTGCTTTGCCACTTGCTCCTGCGTCAGACCGTAACGGTCGATCAAAACGTCGTATGCCATGGCTTCTTCGACGGGGTTCAGATCTTCTCTTTGCACGTTTTCGATTACGGCAACCTGTGCCGCTTTGAGATCATCTCCCTCCAGGATTACGGCGGGGATTTCGTTCAATCCTGCCATTTTGGAGGCTCTCCAGCGGCGTTCTCCTGCGATGATTTCATAGGTTCCTTGCAAAAGCTGGCTTTCGCGGACAATAATCGGCTGCAAAACGCCAAATTGTCCGATCGAATCCGCCAATTGCTCGAGAGATTCGTGCGTAAAGGTCTTTCGCGGCTGATCGCTACGAGGCTCGATGTCTGCGATGCGCAGCATGGTGGCTGCGTTGGCTTTGTCGGATGCGAGGATATTATCGTCCAACAACGAATAAAAGTCGCGTCCCAATCCACTTCTTGATTTTGCCATTTTTACCTCCTTGCGATCCGATCAGATGCGTTCTGCGAGCTCTTTTGCAACGTTCATGTATTCAATTGAGCCCTTTGAACGCTTTTCGTGGTAATAAACGGGCGCTCCGAAGCCGGGAGCCTCGGAAACCTTGACGTTTCTGGAGATGGTGGTTTCAAACAGCTTGTCCGCATAGTGCTTGCGAAGCTCGCTGATGACCTGCATCGAAAGAATTAGGCGGCTGTTGTGCATTGTGATCAGAATGCCGGTGACATTGAGATCCTTGTTATAGTGCGTTTTGATGCGTCCGATGGTGAACATCAGCTGAGAAAGACCCTCGAGTGCGAAAAATTCGCATTGCATGGGAATCACCACGCCGTCGCTCGCAGTCATTGCGTTGACAGTCAGCATTCCGAGCGAGGGAGGACAGTCGATGATGATGTAATCGTAGCGGTCTTTGATGGCAGAAAGCTTGTTTTTCATCACAAATTCGCCATTTTCGATGTCTCCAAGCTCGTATTCTGCACGTGCCAGTGTCGTGTTTGCCGGAACAACCCACAGATTGTCGTAGCTCGTCTTGATCGTCACGTCGTTGGCGCCTGCGTCGGTCGTCAACATATCAAAAGCGGTCGTTTTGAGAGTCTTTTTCATGATTCCTACGCCGCTGGTGGCGTTTCCCTGGGGATCGAGGTCGATCAAAAGCACTTTATAACCCAGCACACCGAGGGATGCGGCGATATTTACTGCGGACGTCGTTTTTCCAACGCCGCCCTTTTGGTTGGCAAAAGAAATGATTTTTCCCATTTGTTCTTCCTTTCTTGGTCTTGGATTTCGATTCTGCTCTTATTATAACACAAAACATTCAAAAAAGCAACGGTATTGCAGAAATAGCGGGAAAATAATTGTAAAAACTTTTTGACAAAAAATGTTTCACGTGAAACATTGGGCTTCGAGGACGAAGAATGTTTCACGTGAAACATGGATCAAAGTGTCTTTTTTAGGATCGCGGCATAAGCTCTTGGGTATATCACGGGAGATTTTTTGATTTTTGGCACTTCTATCAAGCATCTTGCTTCGCTCGATCCGTCTGCCATCTCCAATTGGAATGCATGCATGATCGGGGCGCCGCCTCCGAGCAGAGCGATTGCTCGGCTTGCTTCGGTCAACTCCTCCTCTGCCTTTGCCGCCTTCATTGCGATGAGCCTGCCGCCAATTCGGACGTATGGGAGGCAAAGCTCGCTCAAAATGCTCATTTTTGCCACGGCACGGCTGACAACAACGTCAAATTCGCCGATTTTGGAGGAAATTGCGCGATCCTCGGCACGGCCTGCGATTGCGGTGAGATTGGTGAGGCCGAGCTTGGATGCGGATTCTTGGACAAATGCGATCTTTTTGGCCGTGCTGTCCAAGGCGACGATTTGCAAATCGGGGCGCACGATTGCCAGAGGGAGCGAGGGGAAGCCGGGGCCGCATCCGAGATCCAAGACGCGCGCATTTTGTGGAATCAGGCTTGAAACGGTCAAGGAATCCACGAGATGCTTGCAGATCACGTCGGGGACGTTGCGGACGGCGGTCAAATTGGTTATCTTGTTCACCTCCATCAAATGCTCCACGAAGGTGTAGAGCTGTTCTATGGCGGTTTCCTCGCGAGTGTCGAGACGGTTTTGCTTCATAGAGGAGCAAAACAGGTCTTTAAATTCAGAAAAAGTCATGTTTTTCCTCATTTCATGCCGAGATAGATCAAAAGCACGGAGATATCGGCGGGATTGACGCCACTGATCCGGGAGGCTTGTCCGATCGTTCTCGGCTGGATTTGTGTCAGCTTTTGCGCGGCTTCGAGTCGCAGGCCGCGGATCTGCTTGTAGTCGATATCTGTGGGAAGAGGCTTCATGTCGAGCTTGCAACGGCGCTCGACCTCGGAAAGCTGGCGGTTGGCATATCCGGCATATTTGATGCCGACCTCAACGGTCAGGGCAACACTGCGCGGCAGAATCGGGCGCTCCGGATCGATTTGAGACAGCTTTTCGTAGGTTACGGCGGGGCGACGGAGCAGATCTGCGAGAGATGCGCCGGATTTCAGCTCGGTTTCGCCCAAGGATTGCAGGAAGGGGTTGGCTTTTTCGGGCGAGAGGTGGGTGCGCTCCAGACGCTCCGTCTCTTGCTCCTCAAGTGCTTTTTTTGCCAAAAAGCTTTGATAGCGCGCTTCGTCGATCAATCCGACCTCATGTCCGATCGGAGTCAGGCGAAGATCGGCGTTGTCCTGCCTCAGAAGCAGGCGATATTCCGATCGAGAGGTCATCATGCGATAGGGCTCGTTGGTTCCCTTGGTGACGAGGTCGTCGATCAGGGTGCCGATATAGCTTCCCGCGCGTTCTAATATAATAGGAAGCTTTCCTTGCACGGCGCGAGCCGCATTGATCCCTGCGATCAGTCCTTGCGCCGCTGCTTCCTCGTAGCCGGAGGTTCCGTTGAACTGTCCGGCGCCGTACAGACCCTGAATCGATTTGAACTCGAGCGTGGCATCCATTTGCGTCGGATCGGCACAATCGTATTCGATCGCATAGGCATAGCGCATGATCTCTGCGCGTTCAAATCCGGGAAGGGAACGGAGCATTTTGTACTGCACGTCGGTTGGCAGAGAGGTGGAAAAGCCTTGGATATACATTTCGGCGGAATCCTCTCCGACCGGCTCGACAAAGAGCTGATGGCGCTCCTTGTCTGCAAAACGGACGAGCTTGTCCTCGATCGAGGGGCAGTAGCGCGGACCTGTGCCGTGGATCTTTCCCGAGTACATTGCGCTTCTTGTGATGTTTTCACGGATGATGCGGTGCGTCTCGGCGTTTGTGTAAACGATGTGGCAGGGAATCTGCTCCATGCCATCGAACATTTGTTCGCTGTTCTGCGAGCTGTAAGGCAAAATCGCTTCTTCTCCGGGCTGCTCTTCCAGGCGAGAGAAGTCAATGGTTTGACGGTTCACGCGCGCGGGCGTTCCGGTTTTGAAGCGGAGCAATCGGAGTCCTGCGGCACGCAGAGAGGCGGAAAGGCCCTTGGCGGGAAGCAGTCCGTCGGGGCCTGCGTCATAGGTGACATCCCCGACAAATATTGCGCTTTCCAAAAAGGTTCCCGTGGCGATAATCACGCGTTCGCATTGCCAGCGCTCGTTCAATTTTGTCACAATGCCAACCACTCGCTGCTTTCCGCTTGCATCAGATTCGGTGCAAAGCTCGACGATCTCGGCCTGGATCAGACGCAGATTTGGTGTGGTTTCGATCACACGCTTCATCAATTGTTGATATTTTCTGCGGTCGGCTTGGATGCGCTTGCTCTGTACCGCCGCACCCTTTCCGGTGTTCAGCGTACGCGATTGCAGCGTTACCATGTCTGCAATTCGCCCCATTTCGCCGCCCAGTGCGTCGATTTCGTAGACCAGGTGTCCCTTTGCCGTTCCGCCGATCGAGGGGTTGCAGGGCAGGTTCGCCAGGGCGTCGAGCGAGAGCGTGAAGAGGACGGTGTCCACTCCCATGCGTGCCGACGCCAGGGCAGCTTCGATGCCGGCATGTCCCGCACCGATGACGGCTACCTGTGTTTTGCAAATTTCAGAATTCATACGGCTCCTTCAAAAAATACAAGACAAATATTGCGGTTTTTGAGAAAAGATTTCAGGAAAGAAAATGTTATTCCACCTGGTTCAAGTAGGCCTTTTGCGCATCCGAAAGGGCATCGATCGAGACGTTGAGGGCTGCCAGCTTGATCTGCGCGACGGCTTGGTCGATTTCACGCGGCACGGCATAGACGCGCTTTTCGAGCTTGCCCGCATTCTTGGCGAGGAACTCCAGACTTTTTGCCTGGATTCCGAACGACATATCCATGATCTCTGCGGGATGTCCGTTTCCTGCTGCGAGGTTGACCAGGCGTCCCTCTGCGAGCAGATTGAGGATTCTGCCGTCCGCCATGCGGAAGCCGTGAATGTTGGGCTTTCTTTCCCAATCCTCCACCGAAAGCTCCTTGAGGGCGGCTTTGTCGATCTCAACGTCGAAATGTCCGCTGTTGGAGAGCAGCACGCCGTCCTTCATGACCTCGAAATGCTCGCGGCGGATGACGTCGCAGCAGCCTGTGAGAGTGATGAAGAGATCGCCGATCCTTGCCGCCTCGTCCATGGGAAGCACGGTAAATCCGTCCATGACGGCCTCGATTGCCTTGACGTGGTCGATCTCGGTCACCACGACGACGGCGCCCATGCCCTTGGCGCGCATCGCGACGCCCTTTCCGCACCAGCCGTAGCCGGCAACGACCACGGTCTTTCCGGCGAGGATCAGGTTCGTGCTGTTCATGATGCCGTCGAGCGTCGACTGTCCCGTGCCGTAACGGTTATCAAACAAATGCTTGCAATCGGCGTCGTTGACGTCGATCATGGTATAATCCAACAGTCCTGCACGCTCGCGCGAGAGCAGACGGTGGATTCCCGTCGTGGTCTCCTCGCAGCCGCCGATCAGATTTTTTCCGAAGGCGCGGCATTCTCCGTGCAAAAGCGAGATCAGGTCGCCGCCGTCGTCGATCATCAGGTCGGGAACGCAGGAAAGCGTTTTCTTCAGATGCTCGGTGTATTCCTCGTCGCTGACGCCGTGGCGCGCGTGGACCTCAAAGCCCTCGGCGGCAAGTGCGGCTGCAACGTCGTCCTGCGTGGAAAGCGGATTGCAGCCCGTCACCCAGACCTCGGCGCCTCCTGCGCGCAGGATCTTAGCAAGATACGCGGTCTTTGCTTCGAGATGGATCGACATGGCGATCCGCTTGCCCTTGAAGGGCTGCGTGCGCTCAAATTCTGCCTTGATGCTGTTCAGGATCGGCATATAGGATGCCACCCAAGCAATCTTATCCGCACCCGACGGTGCCAGACGAATATCCTTGATATCACTCATGTTTTTAAACTCCTTATCTATAACTGAATCCATCAAAACGCGCAGGGGTCGTCCTCATCGGACGCGCAACAGGGGAAGGTGGCGGCCTCGCTCGGTTGATTGGCTGCCGCGACGGGTTGTTCGGCCTTTGCCGATGCTGCTGCGGCTATGTCGTCGCCTCTTCGGTATTCCGAGGGGGACATTCCCATTTGCTTCATGAAGGCGCGGTTGAAGGTGCGCAGGGTGTTGAATCCGACGATCTCGCTGATCTCGGTGATGCTGTAATCCGAGCCTGCCAGATAGCGGCATGCCTCTGACACGCGCAGAGAATTGACGTAGTCGTTGAAGCGCATGCCCAGCTTTTCGCTGAACAGGTGGGAAATATAATACTTATTCAAATGAAGCCGCTCTTCAAGAAGCGACAGGGAGAGGTTCTCCGAGAAGTTCTTTTCGCAGAAGGCGACGATCGAGCGCAAGGCCCCCGAATCTCCGACCGACAGGCGCGTCACCATCATTTGTGAAAGCAGCTCCGAGAAGAGCGCGAGGAGATAGCCTCTGCGACGGGTGGCGGCAAAGTCGTTGTCCTGTGACGCCGAGCAAAGCTCCGCAAGAGAATCGAACAGAGCGCGGATCTGCGGTTGATTTGCCGCGCCGCGGATGATGGCGGAGGAGGGAACGCCCGAGAGAAAGACGTCCATCAGGTCGGGCATCAGATCGGGCTTGATGATGAAGATCAGATATTTCTCGGTGCCCTGCGATTCATAAAAGTGGATCTGATTCGGAAAGGTCAGAAAGACGTCTCCCGTGCGCAAAACGTCGCGAACCGAATCGACGTAGGTCACGGTTTCGCCCTCCAAGAGACAAACCAGCTCAAGCTCGCGGTGCAGATGGGGCAGACAGGCCAGGCGGTTCTCGCCGGAGCGATTGTCGCGGAAATCGATCTCCTTCTTTTTGACCTCGTATTTTACAAGATTCATTGACATTTCTCGCCCCTCCTTATCTGCGTCTCTTGGCACGTCTGGGCGCCGGCGCGGAGCAACGGTAGATCAGGAAGACGATCAAAAATCCGACCGTTACGCAGCCGAGCACGATGCCGATCGCCAGAATAGCGCTCATATCGCGTTCGGGAGAGCGGGCGTTGATGCCGCGGATCCAGAGCGCATAATCCTGATCGGTCTCGGAAAGAGGCTCGGTCGAAAGCGTCATGATGCAGGGCATGGAGTGATCCAGCTCGGTGGAAAACGACGAGATGCCAAAGGTGACGGACTGCCATTTTCCGGCCGGCATACGGATGGATTTTTCATAGGTCAGATGCTCACCCTCAACGGAGGTGCCCTCAAGCCTGAGCGTGACGCTGCATTCCTCGACCGAGGGGAGCTGCGTCAGGAGATGCACCGAGAGAGAATTGGCATTTTTGGGAAGCTCTTCGCCGCGCAGGACCTTGCGCACACCGCTCTCTCCGTGGTAGGTGGGGTCGATCCAGGTATAGAGCACGGGTTGGTTCCAGGATGCCGAGGGATGGCTTTTGGGGGCTTCGAGCGCGCCCGCGCCGACAAATCCCAGGGTGTCTCCCCCGGAAAAATCGAACAGAGCATCCTCCTGCAGTCCCATGGTGCCGACGCTCGCGGTTCCGCTGACCGATGCGCGAAGGGGATCGGTGCGATCAAGCTCGCTCCAGGCTTCTCCCACAAGCTGCTCGCACATACGGCGGTCGGCGGTGTTCAGTCCGCTGTCGATCTGCTTCATCACAGAGAGAATGCGGTGTGCTTCTCCGTTCTCGTCACGCAGACCTGTCGCGTCGTTGAGATGGTCGCGGTAAAATACCAAGCCCGCGTTCGCCGAGACGGCGGAAAAATAGGTGTAAGCAAAGCAGGCGGCCTGCAGCGCCTGATCTTCGGCGGAGTAAGCGACGTCACAAAGTGCGAAATGGGAGCTCCGTCCCTCGTCGGGAGCGGAGGAAAGCGCGGCGGAAAGGGAAGCAAGATTGGCAACCGACATCGCATCCTCGGAGGCATCCTCCCAGGGGAGTGAGTCGGAGGGCTGCGGGCTCACCGCGGCTCCCCAGGTGATCTCACCGCTTGCGGCAAAGGCGAGACGGAGATTTTCGAAAAAGCTCTGCGTTTCCCCAAAGCTTGCCGAGGGGGCGACGGCATAGACGCGGCCGTTCGCCACGTGAGAGCGAAGTGCCAGCGAGGTCAGTCTGCACAGGGTGGGCATGCTGTTGACGTCGACGGCTCTGAGGAAAATGGCGGTGATCAGACCGTTTTCTCCGCCTGCATATCGTGCGGAGAGCATTTCCATCGCGGCAACGGTCTCGGTTGCGGAAAAGGGCGTATCCGGCGTGACGAAGAGTGAGACCTGCATTCCCGAGTCGGTCGCCTCCCGGATCTGCTTGTCCAATCTTTCGGGAGCCACGGGCCCATCGGCTCCGGGCGTAAGCTCGGAAAGCTTGACTTCATATGCGGCGTGCATGACGCTCAAGGACATGGCGTCGTTGGCATCGGGATTGAGGATCGCCTTGGGCAGCCTTTTCCAAGCAAAATCGGAGGTGTTTTGGGCGAGGATCTGCGGGTTCTCGATGTAAAATCCGTCCTCAAACATCAGCGCGCCACTCTCATAGGCGGCATAGAAGGAGGAATACAGGCGCGAGCGTCCGTCCTCGGCGGTCAGAGGGAAGCGGAAGCGCATTTCGGGACCGATCTTTGCCTCGTCCAACGGATCGCGGCGAAGCGCGTCCTGAGCGGATTCTCCGGGAAGCGCTTCGAAAAAGCGTACCTTTTCTCCCTTGTGGGCCTCCTCAACTCGGAGATCCAGCGTGATCAGCGCGTTGACTCTTCCCTTGCCGTCGATCTCCAGGGAGGCGATTTCCGTTCTCGCAAGAAGGTCTCGGCTTTTGCAGGAGGGGAGTGCGCAAAGGCAGAGGATCAGGACGAGAAGGATGCTCAAAAGCGGAATGATTTTTGATTTCATAGGAATTCCTTTCTGTTTGCTTTATACTCCCTGCGGATGCTCCGCAGAGTGCGGTTGAGAGGTTCTTGGCGCTTCTCCGCCCACGTAACGTCTCGTCACGCGCGAGGAGATCAGGCAAAGAGATTCGTAATCGATGGTTGAGGCACGGTCTGCGTAAGCGTAAAGCTCCTTCGGGTCGCCGCCGAAGAGGGTGACGACGTCTCCCGTGCGTGCGCCCGTGTCGGTGACGTCGATCATGCACTGATCCATGCAGATGCGTCCGACGATCGGAGCGATCCGCGCGCCGTCCGAGGTGTGAACGGTCACGAAGGCGCCGCTGTATGCGCGAAGGAATCCGTCGGCATATCCGATCGGAATGGTTGCGATCAGACGCTCGGATTCTGCCGTGTAGGTGCCTCCGTAGCTGACCGCCTCATCCGGCAAAAGCTTGTGCAGATGAGAGATGACGGTTTTCAGCTTCATCACCGGCTTGAGCGGCAGCTCGATATAGTCCGACGGGCGCGCGCCGAAGAGAAGGATCCCCACGCGGACGCCGTCCAGACGGTCCGATGCGCGTCTGACCGCGGCGGCGCTGTTGCAAACGTGGTGGAACGGGATCCGGATGCCGCGCTCCTCCAGCCCTTGACGGACGGCGCGGTAGCGTGCCATTTGCTGATCGGTCCGATCCTCTCCCTCACCGCCGGGTGCCTCGTCGGCACGGGCAAAGTGGGTAAACATTCCGTCCAACCGGAGCCTTGAGAGACGGTGAACGCGCGCGATCGCGGTGACCGCGGCGGCGATCTCGTCGTCGCTGTGTGCCACAAAGCCGATGCGGTTCATGCCGGTGTCGATCGCCGCATGGGTGCGCAGGGTCACGTTTGCCTCCTGTGCCGCAGAGTCAAGGTTGACGGCATAATCCTCGGAAAGAAGCGTTTGGATGATGTTGTAGCGCGCCAGATGAGAGGCCAGCTCGGTGGGTGTGTAGCCAAGGATGAGGATGTCGGCGCTTTTGTGCTCGTTGTCGCAGACCAAGCGCACGGCAACGGCCTCGTCGATGCAGGATACGGCAAAAAAGTCACAGCCCTCGGAGAGAAGCGTTCGCACGCATTCGGGTGCGCCGTGTCCGTAGGCCTCTGCCTTCACCACGGCGATCATGCGCGTTCCCGCATTCGGGACACAAAAGGTATCCCGCAGCAGTCGATAATTCGAGCGCAGTGCGTCGAGGTCGATCTCTGCCCAGGTTTTGGATTGCTCCAGCTCGGTCAGAGAGGAATAAAGCTTATAGATCTGCTCCGTTTCTGCCGCCTCCTTTCACAAAATGATGGATAAAAATTGCGGTTTTCGGACAAATACCGCGGTTTTGTCTATTATATCACAATCGGACAAATATTGCAATCCCTTTTTGCACATAAATCCGATTTTCTGCTCATATTTATAAAAAGCTTATATTTTTTCTGCTTTTCAAAAGGCAGATTGCCGAAAAAGGAGATTTTTGGTCATGAAACGCGTCATTTATTGCTTTTTTGCAACTGTGATCTGCCTCGTCTTAATTTGCGGTTGTCGTCCTGCGCCTCCCAAGCGGGATACGTGGCTCGGATGTCCGTTTTCCGCCGAGATCGCGGGCGAGCTGCACGGTGTTCCCTTCACGGCGAAGCTCGTGGGAGAGGGTGGGGAGGGGATGCTCTCGGTTGCCTATCTGTCGCCCGATGCGCCAAAGGGCATCACCGTTCGCGTTCCTCTGAAGGCTGACGGAAGCCTTGGCGAGTCTGTTGAGATCGCGCGGGGGGAGATGGTGAAGCAGCTTCCGCTGCGGGCGGCGGAGGGGCTGCTTTTGCCTCTTCGGATCCTGCTTTCACACGCATCTGACGATGCCGCCACGGTGCAAAAAGTCGAGGAGGGCTATCTCTTCACCTTCTCTGACGGCGTCGTGCTTTCGGTCACGCCGGAGGGGATCCCGCTGTCGGTGACCTCTCCCGACCTCTCCTATCAAATTGTATGGTGGGAGTCGTCAAAGGGTGAGGAGACCTTGGAAAAAAGCGAATCCGCCGCGTGAAAAAATCGGCGGTGGGGAGGGGGAAGTTTTGAAAATTCTCTTGAAATCCCGAGGGGAGTGTGGTATAATAGAGACCGCGGTGAGCCTTTTCGCCGCATGACTATTTTTAACGCAAAAGCCTTTTGGGGGACATATGAGCATTAAAATCGGTATTTACGGATATGGAAATCTCGGCAGAGGCATCGAGAATGCCGTGCGCCAATGCCACGATATGGAGCTGGTTGCCGTTTTCACGCGGCGCGATCCCGCCACGCTGAGGGTCGCCACCGAGGGGGTCTCCGTTTGTCACGTCAGCGATGCGGAGAAATACGTCGGCAAGATCGACGTGATGATCCTTTGCGGCGGCAGTGCCACCGATCTTCCCGTTCAGACGCCCGCGCTTGCAAAGCAGTTTTGCGTTGTCGACAGCTTTGATACCCATGCAAGCATCCCCACGCATCTTGCCAACGTGGATGCTGCGGCAAAGGCGGCGAAGAAGACCGCGATGATCTCGGTCGGCTGGGATCCCGGAATGTTTTCGCTCAACCGTCTCTATGCCGGCGCGATCCTCCCGGACGGAAAGGACTATACCTTCTGGGGCAAGGGTGGGGGGCAGGGGCATTCGGATGCCATTCGCCGCATTGAGGGCGTGGCGGACGCGAAGCAATACACCGTTCCGGTCGAGGCCGCTCTGGAGCAGGTCCGCAGCGGTGCGAATCCGACGCTCACCACCCGCCAAAAGCATACGCGTGAGTGCTTCGTCGTTGCCGAGGAGGGAGCGGATCTTGCAAGGATCGAAAAGGAAATCAAGGAAATGCCGAACTATTTTGCCGATTACGACACCACGGTGCACTTCATCAGCCGCGAGGAGCTTCTCCGCGATCACAGCGGGATCCCGCACGGCGGCGTCGTGATCCGTTCGGGAAGAACCGGCGCATCTCTCGAGCATAGCCACGTCATCGAATACAAGCTCAAGCTCGATTCCAACCCCGAATTCACCGCGTCTGTCATCGTTGCCTTTGCGCGTGCGACGCATCGGATGTACGTTGAGGGCAATTACGGCTGCAAGACCGTGTTTGATATTCCTCCCGTCTATCTCAGCCCGAAAACCTCCGAGGAGCTGGTCAAGGAGCTGCTCTGAGCGTTCGGCGAGGAAAATACATTCAAAAAAGACAGAGATCCGCTATGCATCTTTAGCGGAGAAAACACGAACACCACCAAGGATTTTTCTTTGGTGGTGTTTTTTGTAAGACGAAAACCCCGCCACTATGGCGGGGTTCCATAAAGGCTTTGCCGATGAGCAGAAAGCAAATAAAAATTCAGCGTAGAATGTCTTGTGTCAAAGGCTCCCTTGTGTAAAGGGAGCTGTCAGCGAAGCTGACTGAGGGATTGTTTTGTGTAGATTATCGC
>JAZSJS010000158.1:0-18148 GCA_045534435.1 Eubacteriales bacterium | reverse complement strand
AGGGCGCGCGTACCATCCAGATCCTTCAGAGATTCGTTGAGGACGAGGAGAGAAGACGCGGATATCTTCTAACTAAGACACCTCTTATGGCAAAGTCAGACCTCTATAAGATCTCGGGACACTGGGATCACTACCTTGACGGAATGTTCGTTCTTGGAGATCCCAATGATGAGACGAAGGAGTGCTTCGCGCTCCGCCCTATGACCTGCCCCTTCCAGTATCAGGTATTCCTCAACAGAAAGCGCTCCTACAGAGATCTTCCCATGAGACTTGGCGAGACCTCAACGCTCTTCCGTAACGAGGATAGCGGCGAGATGCACGGTCTTATCCGTGTTCGTCAGTTCACAATTTCCGAGGGACATCTCGTTATCCGTCCTGATCAGCTCGAGGAAGAATTCAAGGGCTGCCTTGACCTCGCGCTCTATATGCTCGATAAGGTAGGACTTCGTGAGGACTGCTCCTTCCGCTTCTCGCAGTGGGATCCCGCGCGTACCGATAAGTACGAGGGAACGCCCGAGCAATGGAACGAGGCGCAGGGCGTCATGAAGGAGCTGCTCGACGCGAACGGCATCGACTATGCGGTTGGCATCGACGAGGCGGCTTTCTATGGTCCCAAGCTCGATATTCAGATCAAGAACGTGTTTGGAAAAGAGGACACGTTGATCACAATTCAGATCGACATGCTCCTTGCAAAGAAGTTTGGCATGGAGTACGTGGACTCCAACAATCAGTTGGTCACGCCCTATATCATTCACCGCACGTCGATGGGCTGTTACGAGCGCACGCTGGCACTGCTTATTGAAAAGTACGCAGGCGCGTTCCCGCTGTGGCTCGCACCCGAGCAGGTGCGCATCCTTCCCATCGGAGACGAGCACGTTGAGTATGCTTCCAAGCTGCGTGACCGTCTTGCGGCTGCGGGATTGCGCGTTGAGCTCGACGATTCGTCGAACACCATCGGCTACAAGATCCGCGCAACGCAGATGCAAAAGGTGCCTTATATGCTTGTCATCGGCGCCAAGGAGGTTGAGGAGGGAACGGTTGCCGTCCGTAACCGCGCGGGTGTGACCGAGACCAAGTCGGCAGATCAGTTCCTGAGCGAGGCACTGCTGGAGATCGCGGAAAAGAGAAGATAAGATTCCGACAAAAATGTTTTTTGGGGGAGGCGCTTTTGAGAAAAGCCGCCTCCCCCGCATCTCCTCCAGCCCTTTTTTGAAAAAAGGCTCGGGAGGGGATTTTCATTTTGCGCATCGCCCTTGGAAGTGGAAAGCCTTCAAAAAAGTTTTCTTTTTTTGCATTTCGCATTGACAGCGCAAAGAGAAAAAGGTATAATAGAGATAATATAGTTTTATTTATTTTAGAAAGGCGATTTTTTATGGAACAGCTGCTTGCAATTTTGAAGGATCTGCATCCCGACGTGGATTTTGATGCCGAGGAGGACCTGATCGGTGAGGGAATCCTGGATTCTTTGGACATCGTGACGCTGATCACCGAGATCAACAGTGAATTTGACGTGGCGATCCCCGCGGAGGAGGTCATTCCCGAGAACTTTTCGAGTGCCGCCGCGATCCTTGCTCTGATCGAGCGCTTGGACGAAGAGTGATTTTGCCGTTGCCATAACCGGTTGATATTTGCCATTTTGAGAAAGGAGGAGATTCCGTGCAGTTTACGTCGCTGTCGTTTCTGTTGTTTGCCGCACTGACGGTGTTGTTGTATTATACCGTTGGCAAGCGTGTCCAATGGTGGATCCTGCTTGGCGCGAGCTACGTGTTTTATTTTTTTGCCAGTGCGGAGTATCTCGCCTTCATTCTCTACACCACCGTCGTGACCTACGTCACGGCGAGACTGATGCAAGCGCGCGCGGATACCGAGGACGCCTTTGTTGCCGCAAACCGCGAGACGATGGAAAAATCGGCGCGAAAGGCCTACCGTGCCGCGCAAAAAAAGAAGCGCTTTGCGATTCTGGTCGCGGGGCTTCTGTTCGGCTTCGGACTTCTTGCCGTGCTCAAATATACCGCGTTCGTCCTCACGGGCGTCAACTCGCTGCTCGGCCTTTTTGATGCGGGGCGCCTGTCGATCCCGACGCTGCTTTTGCCGTTGGGAATCTCCTTCTATACCTTCCAATCAATGGGGTATCTGATCGACGTCTACCGAAAAAGCGTTCGAGCCGAGAAGAATTTCTTCCGGTTGGCGCTTTTCGTTTCCTTTTTCCCACAGCTGATCCAAGGACCGATCAGCCGATTCGGAGGCTTGTCCGAGCAGTTGACCGCCAGGCACGATTTTGACGGACTTTCCTTCCGCGCGGGTCTTTGTCGCGTTGGTTGGGGCTTTTTCAAGAAGATGGTGGTTGCCGACACCGCGATGATCGCGGTCAAGGAGCTGACCACACGCGCCGATGAGTTTACGGGGGTCTACGTTCTCGCGCTCATTCTGCTCTATTCGGCGCAGATCTACGGAGACTTCACGGGTGGCATCGACATCACGATCGGACTTTCCGAGATGCTCGGGATTCGTCTGGCAGAGAACTTTGACCGTCCGTTCTCCTCGAAATCCACCAAGGAATATTGGCGTCGCTGGCACATGACCATGGGAACCTGGTTTACCGACTACGTCTTCTATCCGCTTTCGGTATCCAATTCGATGCAAAGGCTCTCCAAGTGGTCGCGCAAGCATCTGGGAGAGAAGATCGGAAAGAGGATCCCCGTCTATTTCGCCACCATCGTGACCTGGTTTTTGACCGGACTCTGGCATGGCGCGGGATGGAATTTCATTATTTGGGGATTGCTCAACTGCCTGGTGATCCTCGTGTCGCAGGAGCTTCAGCCGCTCTACACACGCTTTCATCAAAAATTTCCGCGGCTCGTCGCGTCGCGCGGATGGGGTGCTTGGCAGATGACGCGAACCTTTCTGCTCATGGGCCTGATCCGCTCGCTCGACTGCTACCGCGACGTTCCCAAGACCTTCCGGCTCTGGGGAACGATGCTCACCACCTGCAATTGGGGCTCGTTCTTTGGCGGCGGATGGCTGTCGTTCGGCTTTGACGTTTGGGATTGGGCGGTGCTGCTTTGCGGCGTGGCGGTGATCTGCATCGCCGATCGATGCGGGAGAGATGAGCCGGTCAGACAAAAGCTGGCGCGGCGCCCCATTCTGATGTGCGCCGCCTTGTGCGTGCTGGTCATTGTGATCCTGCTGTTCGGTGCGTATGGGATCGGCTACGATGCCTCGCAATTTATTTATAATCAATTTTGATTGAGAGTACATATGAAAAAAAAGATTGTTTTTTGCATCTGCCTGCTATTGGTCACAACACTTCTTCTGGGCTTTTTGCAGGCATTGACGGTGCCGAAATATATGTCAAGCGCGAAGGAGGGTGCGCTGATCGCCGAGTATTATCGGGAGACCCCCGATCACGACGTCCTGTTCGTCGGGGACTGTGAGGTCTACGAGGGCATCACACCGCCCACGCTTTGGGAGGAATACGGCATCACCTCTTATATTCGGGGAAGCGCTCAGCAGTTGACCTGGCAGTCCTATTATCTGTTGGAGGAGACGCTGCGCTACGAAACTCCGAAGGTCGTGGTCTTCAACGTGCTGGCGCTCAAATACGGAGAACCGCAGGACGAGGCCTACAACCGCATGACGCTCGACGGCATGAAGCTTTCCGCGACCAAGCTGCGCGCGATCAGAGCCTCGATGACCGAGGAGGAGAGCTTCGCGTCCTATCTGTTCCCGCTTTTGCGCTTTCACAGTCGTTGGAAGGAGCTCGAAGGAGAGGATCTGGCCTATCTCTTCCACCGTGACACGGTTTCACACAACGGTTACCTGATGCAGACCGCGGTGCGCGGAGGAAAGGCGGAAATTCTGCCCTCGCCGCTTGCCGACTATACGCTGCCGACGGCTTCGATGGAATATCTGGAGCGGATGCGCGCGCTGTGCGCCGAACGGGGAATCACCTTTGTGCTGATGAAGGCACCCACCAACGATTGGAAGTACCATTGGTACGACGAGTGGGATGCGCAGATCGAGACTTATGCCGCATCGCATGGGCTGCGCTACTATAATTTCATTCCCCTTGCCGAGGAGATCGGGATCGATTGGAGCACCGACACCTACGACATGGGAGTTCATCTGAACGTCTTCGGCGCGGAAAAGCTGACGTCGTATCTCGGCGCGATTCTGGTCGAGGAGTGCGGCCTGGAGAGTCGCAAATCCGATGCCGCCCTTTGCGAGACGTGGCAAAGAAAGCTCGACGCATACTACGCAGAGCGAAATGAAGGAAAGGAAAACTGACATGAAAAAAATCATTTCTTTGATGCTTGCCGTGCTGACGCTTTGTCTGCTGGCCTCCTGCGCGGAGGAAACGCCCGAGGGAAGCTCCTTCCGTCCGTTTGCGGTGGGAAGCGTGACGGTGACGCTCGATGCCGAGGCAGACGGAATCATCGGGGCGCTCGGAGAGCCGAAGGCGTTTGCCGAGACGGGAAGCTGCTACGGCGACGGCAAGGACAAGGTCTATCAATACACCTCCTACAAGATCATGACCTATTCCAAGGAGGGCAAGGATTATATCCTGTCGGTTGAGATCTATGACGATGCCGACGACACGGTGGCAACCCCCGAGGGTATTCGTGTGGGAGACAGTGCCGAGGACGTGACCGCGCGCCACGGTACCCCCGATTCTCAGAATGATCTGCAGATCGCCTATCTCGATTCCGAAAACGGCGCAAAGCTGCAATTTTTGCTCCGTGACGGCAAGGTGACGAATATTCAGTATTTGAAAACGAAATAATTAAGAAAGGGTTACTTTACGCTTTTTCTTAACGATTTTTACAAATTTTGGAAGAGATATCGTTCTTTCTGCCGATTTTTGTTATAACCAGGCTAACGAGAAGCCTCTCCCTTTGGGAGAGGTGGCGGCGAAGCCGACGGAGAGGGTGAAATGGAGCAAGCACCACTAAAGAAAAACAACAAATTGTTAAATATTGCAAAAATTTTGCGCCGTAATATGACTCGGCATGAAAAACATTTATGGTATGATTTTTTGCGATACTATCCTGTGAAGATATACAAGCAACGGATCATAGATGATTTTATTGCGGATTTTTATTGTCATAGTGCTCTCCTTGTAATAGAGCTTGACGGTTCGCAACATGATACAAAACGAGGCAAAGCATACGACGAGGCAAGAACTGAAATTCTTGAAAGATATGGAATCTATGTTTTGCGTTTTTCCAACAAAGACATAGATGATGATTTTGAAGGTGTTTGCTATATAATCGATAAAGTAATCGACGAGAGAATCAAAAACTTGCCATAAAACGCCCTCTCACCCGCTAGCGCGGGAGCTCTCCCAATGGGAGAGCCTTATGTAATTGTACTCAACTTTAGGGATATGGATTAAGTTCGGTGCATTTGTAATACAAGTACGAAACTCCCAATAACAATGAATGTAATAATGTAATTATAGAAAGGAAAGGCTTTATATGGGAAACGAAAACACGAATTGGGGACAAAGTGTTACGGCTGTTGTGATCAGAGAAAACAAGGTTTTGCTTGCGCGACATACATATGGTGGAGGAAAAGGCATGCTCATTATTCCGGGTGGCTACGTGAATGTTGGTGAAACACCGCAACAAGCTTTAATTCGTGAATACATGGAAGAAACTCATATTGAAATTAAACCAACAAATATTATCGGCATTAGATTTAATATGCACGATTGGTATATTGCGTTTCGTGCAGAATATGTCTCCGGTGAGGCAAGTTCTGATAACGATGAAAACAGCGAAGTGCTATGGATGGATATTGAAACAGCTCTGTCAAGAGAGGATGTTCCCGAGCTTACAAAGATACTGATCCAAAGTGCCATTTCCAAAGAAAATGGCTTTATAAATAAAGAATATCAAGGTAGTGCAAAGCATTCTCCTTACTCACTATACTGCTTATAAGTTAACCCCCCGATAGACACAAAATCTGTCGGGGGGTTATCATCCTTATGAAAACCGGATTTTTTCAGCCCTTTTCTTGTCATTTTCTGTCTTGTCCGAAGGTATATTTTCTCCGAGCTTTGAATAAAAAGGTAAAAAGGAGGCGATCACTTTGAAGATAGAAAAGATAGAGCGGCACGGTACGGTGCGGGAAGGGTATCAGATTTTGTTGCGAGCCGAGGCGAGGCTTTTGATTCCCGAGGAAAAGCCGCTGATGAAGGAGTTTTATCTCCACCTTTCCCAAACCTGTATGACCTGGGCGCAGGCGGTTTACGGCGAGGCGCTGCGAAAGGATTTTCTGGCGCTGGAGGGAGTGAAGGAGAAATCGCAGTTCGGCTCTCAGCATTATTCTCTGCAGATGCGGATTCCTTGGGAAACCGAATCGTATGCGGCGATTTTGTGCGAATCGCGCCTTGTGGGACAGTGGAAGGAGCCCCAAAAAAGCTATCACAGGATCTCGCACGTCTGGAATCTGGAGGAGGAAACGCTGCTGCCGTTCCCCGAAATTTTGAAACGGTTCGGGCTTCCCGTCCCCGAGCGGAAGCTTCCGTTTCGTCCGGATGGGATCTATCCGGAGGGGGATCGGATGGTATTCTTTCGGAACGTGAGCGATCGGACGCCGTTTTTGGAGCAAAAGCTGTCCAGAAATGCCGAAATTTGAATTAAAAAAACGGAAAACTCGAAGCGAAAACTATTGCAAACAATAAAATTATATGATATAATAAAATTAATTGGTAATTCTATCCGGGCGAGAGCCTGACACCCCGTCGGGGCTCGCTCGGAAATGACGGAAAACCAAAGGAGGTTTTATGTCAAGAGAATCGATCCTCAGGATCAAGGAGGCGGAGGAAGCCGCCGAAAAAATCGTTGCAGATGCACGGGTGCGAGCCAAGGAAATGATCGCGCAGGCCGAGGCGGAAGGACAAGCTCTGTGTGAGGAGACCGAGCGCCAAACAAATGCCGAGATCAACGCCAAGATCGCACAGCTGCGCGAGCGCGCGGCGCAAACAGCCGAACGACTGCGTGAGGAAAACGAAAAGGCGGTCGAGGAGTTGAAAAAGAGGGTTTCCCTGCGTCGCAGAATTGCAGAAAAAATCATTCTCAGGGGGTTTGATCAGAAATGTCGGTAAGTACAATGAAAAAACTCACCGTCCTGTCTTACGCCAAGGACGCGGATGCCATTGTACGCAAGCTGATGAGCCTCAAATGCGTGGAAATTCGGAGCGTACCGTCAGGAGAAGGGCTGACACCCGTCAGCACGCTTGACGTCGACGCACAGAAAAGTGCGGCGGAGCGGCGACTGGCCGACGCTCGGGCGGCGATCCCCATCCTGGCGCGCTACACGACGCGTCGCGGCGGCTTTGGAAGGATCGTTCATCGTGTCGATCGGGCAAGATTTTGTCGGGATGGGCGCGACGTGCGAGCCGGAGAGGCTGTGCGGGATACGCTGGCTGCGGTGGCGCAGATCGATGCGCTGACCGCCGAACGGACGCGAAACGAGGCGCTGATGGCATCTCTGGAGCCGTGGATGGGATACGATGCGCAGCTCGACGAGAAGGGCTCGTTCAGAACAAGGATCCTGTTGGGCGCATATCCCGCGGAGGTCGATCTCCTGGCGGCACGCGAGGAGGCTGAGCAGGCAGGTGCCTATTTTGAGGAGATCTCAGCCGATGAAAACGGTGTTTATGCGGCACTGACGGTGATGAAGGAGGATGCGGATTCGCTGGAGCGTCTGTTGGCGGCACGCGGCTTTTCCAAGGCATCCTTTCCCGAGATCGCACTGACCGCGCGGGCGGCGCACGAGACTGCCGAGACGCGGCTGGGTGAGATCGAGATCGAGAAATTTGCCGCAGAGGAGCGCTTGCGTGAGCTTGCAGAGCTGCTTGACGAGGTCGAGATCCTTGCGGACATTGAGGAGACGACGGTCAACGCTTGCATTCAAAGGAGAAAGCTTGCGACAACGAAGAGCTGTGCCGTGCTGTCGGGATGGATTCCTGCCGCCATGGAGGAGCGTGTTGCCAAGAGCCTTGAGGCGTTTGAATGTGCCTGTGAGGTGGCAGAGCCGGAGGAGGGCGAGGAGCCTCCCGTGCTGCTCAAAAACAACGGCTTCGCCACGCCCTTTGAGTGGGTCATCGGAATGTATTCCTATCCGAAATACGGCACCTTCGATCCCACCTTCGTCATGAGTATCTTTTATTTCATCATCTTCGGTATGATGTTTGCCGACGTGGGATACGGCCTGCTTCTGGTGCTCGGATGCTTCGGCGGCATCAAACTGCTCAATCCCCGCGAGGGACTGAGACGGTCGATGACGATGTTCGGTTATTGCGGTATCGCCTGCATGATCATGGGCGTTCTGTTCGGCGGTTGGTTCGGAAATCTGCCCACCGCCATCATGAATAGCTTCATCTATCATGCTGATGGCGTCGCCGAGACGACCGCGATCGGAAAGTTCTTTTATAACGGACTTATCTTCAACCCCATCGATTCCTCGATCGGCTTTTTGCTGGTGTCGCTTGGAATGGGAGAGATTCACCTGATCGCGGGCATGGCGATCAACATGATCGAGACCTGCAAAAAGGGAAAGGTGCTGGAGGGCATCTGCTCGACCGTTCCGTATTGGGTTCTGTTCGCGGGCATTGACCTGATGGTCCCCGCGCTCTACGTCGATATGTTCATGATGGATCCCACCGCGGTCGCGGCGGCAACGCGTGAGACCTTTGCGCTCTTGTCGCTGATCGGAAAATATCTGATGTTTGCCGGCTTTGGGCTGATCTTCCTGCTCAAGGGCGTCGGCAACAAGGGCTTTGTCGGTTGGCTCGTCGGCGGACTCGGCGGACTCTATTCGCTGATCAGCTATGCCTCCGACCTGTTGTCCTACTCGCGCATTCTCGCCCTCGGTCTTGTAGCGGGCGTCATCGCGCAGGTCATCAACATGCTCACGGGATTGGGTGCCGGCGGACCGATCGGATTTATCTTCATGCTGATCGTGATGATCGTCGGACACGGACTCAATCTTGCCATCAATCTGCTGGGAACCTTTGTGCACGCGGCACGTCTGCAGTACATTGAATTTTTCGGCAAGTTCTATGAGGACGGCGGCGAGCCGTTCGCACCCGCTCTTCCCGCGGAGAATTTCTCCGAGGACGTGGAGGAGCCGATCAACGAAATCCAATAAACCATTCAAATAAAAAAATAAAAAAGGAGATTCAAATCATGGGAATTTTTGGAGACATTTTGAAAGAAGTATTTTCGGGCAACAATCTTGCCGTTTTCGGAGCGGCATTGGCAACCGTTCTTCCGGGCATCGGCTCTGCGAAGGGCGTCAACATGGTGGCAAGAGCCACTGCGGGACTCATCAGCGAGGATCCCAACAAGTACGGTAAATCCATGCTTCTGCAGGCTCTGCCGATGACGCAGGGTATCTACGGCATGGTCGCTGCGTTCCTGATCATGATCTTCAGCGGTGTCATGGGCGGATCGGCTGCACTGACCACCGCCGAGGGTGCTTACTATCTCTTCGCAGCCCTTCCGATTGCGTTTGGCGGTCTCTATTCTGCGATCAAGCAGGGTGAGGTTGCTGCGGCAGGCATCTCTGTGCTGGCAAAGCGTCCCGATGCCGTCGGTAAGGCAGTCATTTCCGCGTCCTTCGTCGAGCTCTACGCAATTCTGGCGCTGCTCATCTCTTTGCTGCTGATTCTTTGATCATGCTTTCCACGACCGATACTGACGGAAAGGAGCATGAAGTGAAATGTCAATGAACGGACTTGATAGGATCACCGAACGGATCCTGACCGAGGCGCGCGAGGAGGCGGCAGGCATCCTCAAGGAGGCAGAGGCCGAATCTGCGCGGATCGCTGCGGAGGCGGCGGCACGTGCCGAGAATCTCCGTGCACGTCTGAATGAGGAGGCCGAGCGTGACGCGACCGAGCTTGTCTCTCGCATCAAAGCCATGGTGGAAACCAAAAAGCGGAATGCCTTGCTGATGACGCAGAGCGAGCTTTTGGACGATGTGTTTGACTCGACGCTGGAGCAGATCTATCGTCTGGATGCGGAAAAATACACCGAGATCCTCGTCGGTCTGCTTTGCGCGGCTCTCCTGGAGCAGAGCGAAGCAGAAAGGATCAGCCGCACGCTGTATGGCGAGGAGGACGCGATGGCGCCCGAGGTCTACGAGGTGCTTTTGAATCCCAGAGACTATAACCGTTGTGCCAAGACTCTGATCGCACGAACGAAGCAAAAGCTGGGAGGGAAGCTGCCCGCCCCAATGCTGGACAAGCTGACGGTCTCCGAAAAAACCGTCGCTATTGACGGCGGATTGATCCTTCGATATGGAAGTGTGGAATCCAATTGCGCTCTGCGTCCTCTGTTCGCACAGTTGCGCGAGGAGCTGGAGGGCGAGGTCAGCCGCGCGTTGTTTGGAAATCCCGAGCATCCTTGAGGAGGGTGAAATGACCGACTATTTATATCACAGTGCCCGTGTTCGCGCTTTGGAGCGCGAGCTTCTCGACGGCGAGCAGTTGGACAGGCTTCTGGCGGCTGACGGTGAAGCGGCGGTGTTGACACTGTTGAACGAATACGGGATTCTTCCCGTGACCGATGCCGAAAGCGGCAGACTGCTCCGTGAGGAGACGCTGCTCGGTGTCCTGCGGCGTGCTTATGCCGAGATCGCAGCTCTTGCGCCCGATGAGGCGGTGCTTCTCCTGTGGCGCTATCCCTATGACTGCAACAACGTCAAGGCGGCGATCAAGGGCTTCATCCGCAAGATCGATCCGCGCCCGATGATGTTTGATTTTGGTACGCAACCGATCGAAGCCGTGATCCGAATGGCGCAGAGTGGCGATTTTTCGGCTCTTTCTCCCGCGATGGCGATCGCAGCCGACGCAGCGGTGCGTGCCTTTGCCAAAACGAAAAATCCTCAGCAGATCGATCTGCTTCTGGATCGCGCTTGCTATGCCGATATGCTTGCCGCCGCCAAGGACAGCGGCGTGACGTTTGCCGAGGAGCTGGTGCGAGAGAAGATCGACCTGACCAATCTCTTGACCGTCGTGCGCGTGAAGCGCATGAAGCTCGGTGAGAGCGGCAGAATGCTGCTCGAGGAGACCTTGCTTGAGGGCGGTGAGATTTCGCACGCCTCTCTTCTGTCCTGGTTTGCGGAGGAGGAGACGCTGATGTGGGATCGCCTGTATTATACCGATTACGGCAAGCTTGCCGAGGCAGTCGCGGCGACAGATCGCAGTCTGACCGCGATCGAGCGCAGCCTGGATCAGTATTGGATGACGCATATCCGCGAGGCAAAATACGTCTCCTTCGGGCCCGAGGTGCTGATCGCCTTCCTGCAGGCAAATGAATACGAGGTGCGCAATCTCCGCATCATTCTGGCGGGGAAAACGGCGGGACTTGACGCTGCAACGATTCGAGAAAGGATCCGTGAGGGCTATGTATAAAATTGCAATTGTGGGCGAGCGCGATTCGGTTCTCGGATTCATGGCGCTTGGCTTTTCGGTGCACGAGGCTGCCGGAGCCGAGGAGGCGGGCAGAGTCGTACATTCGTTGGTAAAATCCGGCGAGTACGCAGTGATTTTTTTGACCGAAAACTATGCGATGCAGCTCGAGGACGAGCTGGCGAAATACAAGGATCTTCCTCTGCCGGCCGTGGTGTCGATCCCGGGGCAGGGAGACTCTACCGGCTACGGCATGAACAATATCCGCTCAGCCGTTGAGCGAGCCGTTGGCGCAGATATTTTGTTTAAGGAATAAGACAACCGGATCAAACGGTTGGAAAGGTTGAAATAACTATGGTTGAAGGAAAGATATTGAAGGTGTCGGGTCCCCTGGTCGTTGCGGAGGGAATGCGCGAGGCGAATATGTTCGACGTGGTTCGCGTCGGAGAAAAGCGGCTGATCGGTGAGATCATCGAGATGCACGGCGACCGCGCGTCGATCCAGGTTTATGAGGAGACCGCCGGAATCGGACGCGGAGACCGCGTGGTTTCCACGGGTGCGCCTCTGTCGGTCGAGCTTGGTCCCGGACTTCTGACGAACATTTACGACGGTATCCAGCGTCCGCTCGAGACGATGCGGATCAAGGTGGGTGCCAATCTGACGCGCGGCATCGACGAGCCTGCGCTCGATCGTACCAAGCTTTGGCATTTCAAGCCCGCGCTGAAATTCGGCGACAGGGTGAACCCCGGTGATATTTACGGCACGGTGCAGGAAAACGGTGTCATTGAGCACAAGATCATGGTGCCCCCCAAGACGCACGGAACCATCGTGGACCTGCGCGAGGGTGACTTCCGCGTCACCGACCGCATCGGAAAGATCAAATATGACGACGGCACGATCTCGGACATCACGCTGATGCAGAAGTGGCCGGTTCGTGTGGCGCGTCCCTACAAGGAAAAGCTGCCTCCCGTGGATCCCATGATCACGGGACAGCGCATCATCGACGCCCTGTTTCCCATCGCAAAGGGCGGTACCGCCTGTGTTCCGGGCCCCTTCGGCTCGGGCAAGACCGTGGTGCAGCATCAGCTCGCAAAGTGGAGTGACGTGGATCTCGTGGTCTACATCGGCTGCGGTGAGCGCGGAAACGAAATGACCGACGTATTGCGCGAATTTCCCGAGCTGATCGACCCCAAGACGGGAAAATCGCTGATGGAGCGCACCGTTCTGATCGCAAACACCTCGGATATGCCGGTTGCGGCACGCGAGGCGTCGATCTATACGGGCATCACGATCGCGGAATATTTCCGCGACATGGGATATTCGGTTGCCGTCATCGCCGATTCGACCTCGCGTTGGGCAGAGGCTCTGCGTGAGATGTCGGGACGACTTGAGGAGATGCCGGGCGAGGAGGGCTATCCCGCCTATCTGACCTCGCGTCTGGCGCAGTTCTACGAGCGCGCGGGCAAGGTCGTCTGTCTTGGCTCCGACGGCCGTGAGGGTGCGCTTTCCGCCATCGGTGCGGTTTCTCCGCAGGGCGGAGACATTTCCGAGCCCGTCACGCAGGCAACGCTGCGCATTGTCAAGGTTTTCTGGGGCTTGGATGCCTCCTTGGCATATCGCCGCCATTTCCCTGCACTCAACTGGCTCAATTCCTATTCGCTCTACCGCGACCGCCTGTCGGGCTGGTTCTCGGAGAACGTATCGAAGAATTTTATGGATTATACCGGCAGATGCCTCAAGACGCTGCAGCTCGAGGCGGATCTGCAGGAGATCGTGAAGCTGGTCGGCATGGATGCTTTGTCCGCAGAGGACCGACTGACGCTCGACGTGGCACAGTCGATCCGCGAGGACTTTTTGCAGCAGAATGCCTTCGTTGACGTGGACAGCTACACGCCGCTTGCCAAGCAGCACGCGATGCTCGAGCTGATCTTCACCTATGAGGATCAGGCAAGACGCGCGATCGCGGCGGGTGCGGATATCGAGGATATCTGCAATCTTCCCGTGCACGAAAGCATCGGACGCGCCAAGACGGTGGAAAACAATCGCTATCAGACCGAGTTTGCGGTGATTCTTGGAGAGATCCGCGCACAGGTCGACCGCCTGATCGAAACGGTCGAAAAGGACTGAAGGGGGGACTCGCAAAATGATCAGAGAATACAGAACCATTGAAGAGGTTGCAGGTCCTTTGATGCTGGTCAAGCAGGTTGAGGGAGTCAAATACGACGAGCTTGGCGAGATCGAGCTGCCCGACGGCGAGGTGCGCCGTTGTCGCGTTCTGGAGGTCAACGGACGCAACGTGCTGGTGCAGCTGTTTGAATCCGCGGCAGGCATCAACCTCGCGAACAGTAAGGTGCGATTCACGGGACACGGTGTGGAGCTGCCCGTGTCGCCCAATATGCTCGGACGCGTCTTTAACGGCATGGGTGAGGCGATCGACGGCGGAGTCCGTCTGATCCCCGAAAAGAGCCTGGACATCAACGGCACGCCCATCAACCCTGCGGCACGCTACTATCCGTCGGAGTTCATTCAGACCGGTGTTTCGACGATCGACGGCTTGAATACGCTGGTACGCGGACAAAAGCTGCCGATTTTCTCGGGCTCGGGACTTCCGCACGCAAATCTTGCCGCACAGATCGCCAGACAGGCAAAGGTGCGAAACAAGGATGACAAGTTTGCCGTTGTGTTTGCCGCTGTGGGCATCACCTTTGAGGAGGCGGACTTCTTCATTTCCGACTTCAAGAAGACCGGTGCGATCGACCGCACGGTGCTCTTCATCAACCTGGCATCCGATGCGGCGATCGAGCGTATTTCCACACCGCGTATGGCGCTGACCGCCGCGGAATATCTGGCGTTTGAGTGCAATATGCACGTGCTGGTCATCATCACCGACATCACCAACTATGCCGAGGCTCTGCGTGAGGTTTCGGCGGCGCGCAAGGAGGTTCCCGGACGCCGCGGCTATCCCGGCTATCTCTACACCGACCTTGCGACCATGTATGAGCGCGCGGGCAGAAAGATGGGATCTGACGGATCGATCACAATGATCCCGATCCTGACCATGCCCGAGGATGACAAGACGCATCCGATCCCCGACCTGACGGGATATATCACCGAGGGACAGATCATTCTCTCGCGTGAGATGTACCGCAAGGGCTACCTGCCGCCCGTTGACGTGCTTCCGTCGCTTTCGCGTCTGAAGGACAAGGGAATCGGCGAGGGAAAGACGCGCGAGGACCACGCAAGCACCATGAACCAGCTTTTCTCCGCCTATGCGCGCGGTAAGGAGGCAAAGGAATTGATGGTGGTCCTGGGAGAGGCGGCGCTCTCTCCGATCGACCGTTTGTATGCAAAATTCGCAGACGCGTTTGAAGCAGAGTATATCAACCAGGGCTTCTATGAAAACCGTTCGATCGAACAGACCCTGGATCTCGGCTGGAAGCTCTTGTCGATCCTTCCCAAGAGTGAGATGAAGCGCATCAAGCCCGAAATGATCGAAAAATATTGGCCGAAGGATTGAGACGGATACCCGAGGAGATAAGGAGGTGAAGGCATGGCAGAGCTCAGAGTGAACCCGACGCGCATGGAGATGAAGCGGATACAGACGCGGTATCAGACGGCGCGAAAGGGACACAAGCTGCTCAAGGACAAGCGAGATGAGCTGATGAAGCGCTTCTTGGACGTGGTGCGCGAGGATAAGCAGCTGCGCGAGCGCGTGGAGGCTTCTTTGGCAAAGGTCTACGGCTCGTTTACGGTAGCGAGTGCCGTCAGCAGTCCCAAGATGCTGGAGGAGGCGTTGATCTGCCCCAAAAAGGAATGTGAGCTCAAGGTGGACTATCAGAACATCATGAGCGTCACGGTGCCAAAATTCCAAATGCGTGTGTTGTCCGAGGGAAACAGCGACAGCTATAATTACGGCATGGTGTTTACGTCCGGCGAGCTGGATAGCTCCTTGCGCGAGCTGGGAGACGTCATGGAGGATCTGCTGCGCATGGCAGAGCTGGAAAAAACGGCACAGCTGTTGGCGGAGGAGATCGAACGAACCCGCCGACGCGTCAATGCGCTGGAGTATATTCTCATGCCGCAGTATCTCGCGACCATCAAGAGCATCAAGATGAAGCTCGACGAGAACGAGCGCGGAAACACCACGCGACTGATGAAGGTCAAGGATATGATGCTTGCGGCACAGCTCAATGCCGGCAACCGGGACGATGAGGACGGGGAGACGGAGGAGCCGTAAGACAGCACCCGGAATGGCTTTTTGCAGGAATCTTTACAAAAATCGGCAGAGAACTTGACTCTCTGCCGATTTTGTGTTATCATATTGTCAAATTGATGACCAAGATCAAAGGGGGATCACGATGCAAAGTGTTTTCGAGCTCAAAACAGAGTTGCCGTTTGATGCGGATGCGTTTGAGGGGATGCAGAAGGTTGCGCGAGATCTGTTGCGGGATGCTGAGGCGGGACCTTTTACCCAAGCGATCGTGCTATTGTCGGCGCAAGGCGAGAAATACGGCGCCTTGATCCCGAATGCATTGAGCGAGGAGAAAACCGAAGAAAGGGCGCTCATGGAATGTGTCAATAGCCGGAACGATACCGAAATCCGACGTGTCCTGTGCCGGTGGCAAGACGGCGGCATCGATCTGCCGTCCGCGGATTTCCGCAGGATGCTTTGCGCACTCAATGTGCAAAATGCCGAGTCGGGAATCTTCGTGATGACGAAGCACGGAGTTTCGGTGGTTCTGCTGGACGTGACGCTCAATCGGAAATAACCTCTTGACAACAATTGGAATTTATGATATAATAAAAAAAAAGGGGTTCTATTATGCCAACAGAAAAATCTTACAAGATCCGTACCAAAAACAGAAATCTTTTCTTGCGCGTGTCCAAGGGACACTTCGCAACCAGCCATAGCCACATCAATTATTTCATTGACGTGACCACACAAAAGACGCGTCTTTCCGAGGCGACCGCCGTGGCGAAGGAGCTTGTGACCTACTACAATCACAGCACCATCGTCGACACCATTCTCTGCCTTGACGGCATGGAGGTCATCGGTGCTTGTCTTGCAAACGAGCTGACGCGTGAGGATTTCGTCAATCTCAACGCGCACCAGACGATCTACGTCGTGACGCCCGAGCACACCACGGGAAGCCAGCTGATCTTCCGTGACAACATCGTTCCCATGATCGAGGGTAAGCACGTGCTGATCCTGGCGGCATCGGTCACCACGGGATACACGGCACAGTCCGCAATCGAGGCGGTCAAATATTATAACGGTCACGTTGTGGGCGTTTCTTCGATTTTCGCAACGGTTGACGAGTGCGCGGGATATTCCGTGCGCTCGGTATTCAATCCGAACAAGGACCTGCAGGACTTCCAGACCTACGCATCTCACGATTGCCCGATGTGCAAGAAGGGTGAGAGGATCGACGCGCTCGTCAATAGCTTTGGCTATTCCAAGCTTTGAAAAATTGATAGGGGCATTTGACGATGCCCCTGTTTTCAAGCGTACACAGGGACGGCTATCCGACCTTGTGCCAATATATTCATATTGAAGAAGGGAAGAAAAACCGATGAAAAAATTCTTGCTTGGCATTTTGAATGCCGTTTGCTTGCTTCTGCTGCTCGTCATCGTGACTTGGACAGGATTGCAGGTGGCAAAATGCGTGGTGTATGACGACTATTTGGCAAACCGGAAATTCGAGGAAAAGATTCCGGGACTGAACGAGGGCTTTGTTCCGCAGGGACTTTCCTACGACGGAGAAAGAGGCTACATCCATTCCGGCTACAACGGAGATCAGCTGTCGATCTATCTCGTCAAGGGGAAGGAAAGCCGCAGGATCATTCCCGTGGATGACAAGGGTAACGTTTGGGAAGGACACGGCGGCGGTGTTTCGCGCGCGGGAGATTACGTTTACGTTGCCAGCGAATCGAAGCTCATCGTCTTCCGTTATGCCGATCTGAATGCGGCAAAGGATGGGGACCGTGTTGCGAGCCTCTGCACGTTTGCGGTGGATACCAAGGCATCCTTCTGCTTCGCCGATAAGAACTATATTTATGTAGGTGAATTTTACCGACCCGAAAGCTACGAGACCGATCCGACACATCACATGACCACACCCGCGGGAGATGAGCACAAGGCGCTGGTTTCCTGCTATCCGCTGGCAGAGGACGGCTCGATCGCCGATCTCTATCCTACCTATTCGATCTCGATCCGCGATCAGGTCCAGGGCTTTGCGATTCAGGACGGCACCGTGATCCTCTCCTCGTCGTGGGGACTGACCTCCTCCAAGCTCGATTTTTACAGCGGCATGACCTCCAAGGGCGAGATGATTGAGGTTTCGGGCAAGAGTGTGCCCCTGTACTATCTCGATTCTGCGACCCACGTCAAGACCGTTGACATGCCTGCCTTCAGCGAGGGACTCGCGATCGTCGGTGACCGCGTGGTGATCAGCTTTGAGTCGGCTTGCAACAAATACGTGGTTGGAAAGCTCTTCTTTGCCAACCGCCTGACTTCTTATCCTGTAAAATAAGATCACAAATACACACCGCCCCTCTTCCCACGGGAAGAGGGGCGGTGCTTCTTTTTCAGGCTTCCTCGCTGAAGCTGTCCTTGCCAACGCCGCAGAGAGGGCAAGCAAAATCATCGGGCAGATCCTCGAACTTGGTGCCGGGAGCGATACCCATATCGGGTGCGCCTTCAGCCTCGTCGTAGGAAGTCGG
>JAZSJS010000007.1:0-10174 GCA_045534435.1 Eubacteriales bacterium | reverse complement strand
GTATTGTCTTCCTAAGACCGCTTGGCCTCCGACTTCCACCTTCCGTGTGGCGGCGAAATTCTGTCGGGAATTCGACGGATTCATTTTCTGCCACAACGAGGCGTTGCTTTATCAATGGATCGAAGAGTATGAGCCTGCGCTGTTTGCCGAGATCCAAGAGCTTGTCAAGCTTGGAAAATGGCACATCATGGGTGGCTGGCAGCTTCAGCCCGATTGCAACATGCCCTCGGGCGAGGGATTCGTCAGAAACGTCATGGCGGGCAGAAAATATTTCAAGGAAAAATTCGGAGTGGCTCCCACCACCGCGATCAATTTTGACCCCTTTGGAAGCACCCGCGGACTCGTGCAGATCATGGCAAAGTCGGGCTACGACAGCTATCTGTTTGGTCGTCCGACCAAAAGCTGCCTGAAGCTGGACAAAAACACCTTCCGTTGGAAGGGCTACGACGGCTCCGAGGTGATGGCTTCGCGTGCGATTACGTATTATAACAGCGCGCTCGGCAAGGCTGCGGAAAAGGTTGACGCGCAGATCAAGCTGATGGACGAAAAGGAGTTGAATCTCGATTTTTGTCTGTGGGGCGTGGGCAATCACGGCGGCGGTCCCTCTCACAAGGATCTTTGCGACATTGCGGCGAAGATGGATGAATGGAAGAAGGAGGGCGTTGAGGTGATCCACTCCAAGCCCGAAAGCTTCTTCGGTGAGCTGGACAGAGACTCACTTCCGGTCTATGACATCGACCTCAATCCTTGGGCGGTCGGATGCTACAGCTCTCAGATCCGCATCAAGCAGAAGTACAGACAGCTGGAAAACATGCTGCTTTCCTGTGAAAAAATGTGTACGGCGCTGGAATCGACCGTTGAGGATTTCGTTTATCCTGCCGAGGAGATCGGTCAGGCGGTTTACGATATGTTGAACGTGCAGTTCCACGACATTCTTCCCGGCACCTCGATCCAACCCGCTGAGGAAAGTGCTCTGCGAACGCTGGATCATGGAATGGAGATCCTTGCTCGCGTCCGTGCGCATGCCTTCTTCCGTCTCAGCCGCGGTCAAAAGGCGGCAAAGACCAACGAGATTCCGATCATTGTTTACAATCCGCATCCCTATCCCGTGGAAAGGGACGTGGTTTGTGAATATATGCTTGCCGATCAGGATCAGCACGGCGCAGGAACCTGGACGGTTCCGCAGGTTTACAACGAGAGCGGAGATCTTGCCTGCCAGCTTGAAAAGGAAGATTCCAATCTGAACATGGACTGGCGCAAGCGCGTGGTGTTCCACGCAACGCTTCCGCCCCTGCAGATCTCACGCTTTGATTGCCGCTTGCAGGTGCTTCCGGAAAAGCCCGCGGTGGCGGAGCTGCCCTCTGATGAAACGCATTATCTCTTTGATAACGGTGAGATGCAGGTCAAGATCAACCGAAAGACCGGCTTGATCGACTGTTGCGCGGTCAACGGTGTGGAATATCTTGCCGGAAAAGCACTTTCCATTGACGTTTATCGCGACGACGAGGATCCTTGGAGCATGCTGATCAAGGGTTGGCATGAGCGCATTGGCAGCTTCAAGCTCCTTTCCGCGAAAAAGGGAACCGAGTATTCTGCCTTGGATGAGGAGATTCCCTCGGTGCGTGTCATTGAAAACGGCGACGTCAGAGTGGTTGTTGAGGCTGTGTTTGGCTACGGATCGGCAAATGCACAGGTCAAATATCTGCTGTCCAAGACGCAAAACACGATCGATCTGCAGATCAAGATCAACAATGCAGAAAAGAAAAAGCTGTTCAAGCTTGCCATTCCTTGCGCGGCAAAGCAGGTTTTGGCATTCTCCGAGGTCGCTTTCGGAGAAGAGCCCTTCAAGCTTGACGGCATTGAAAACGTCCATCATAAGTACGTTCGTGTGGAGGACGTGAAAAACGCAAACCGCGTGATCAACGTTTACAACAAGGGAACGTACGGCACTTCCTTGGAAAAGAATCGCTTGCTCGTTACGCTGATGCATGCTCCCGCTTATACGGCACACCCCGTGAGGGATCTGCCCAGAGTGCCCACCGACCGTCACTCTCCTTACATTGAGCAGGGTGAGCGTCTCTTTGATCTCCGTCTTGCTTTTGGCAAGGAGGTCTGCTCCAACGGTATGGTGGCACAGGTCTATAACGAGGAGCCTTACGCGCTCTCCTTCTTCCCGGCAGGAGACGACGGCGAGACGCCGAAGCCCGCGCCGCTGACGCTTGAGGGCGGAAAAATCGTGATGACGGCCTTGAAGAAGGCAGAGGATTGTGAAAAGGGATACGTTCTCCGCCTGTTCAATCCCGAGTGCGTTTCTAACGGTTGCACGCTTCGCTCCGAGACGTTTGATGTCGAGCGCGATCTGACGTTTGCTCCGTTTGAGGTGAAGACCTTCTTCCTCTCTCGCGGACAGATGAATGAGTGCAGTATGGTCGAGGATCTCGAAAAGATCAACTGAAAGCAAAATCAAATTTTTATGATAAAATATAAAAAGGAGAAAGAATTATGAAGACAGTAAAGGACAAATATCTGGTTGTAGGTGCCGATTTTGCAGGCTATCCGCTGAAGGAGGCTGTTGTTGCTCACCTGAAGGAAAAGGGCTGGAAGATCACCGACCTCGGTGTGACTGCCGACAGTGATCCCAACGATACCGAAAATATGTTCCACCGTGTCGGTCTGCGCGTTGGCGCACAGATCTCCGAGGGTAACTTTGAGCGCGCACTCCTGTTCTGCGGAACGGGTATGGGCATTCACATCGCGGCAAGCAAGTGCCCTCACGTGCATGCCGGTGTTGTTGAAAGCGTTCCCGCGGCTCTCCGTGCCATTACGGGTAACGGTGTCAACGTTCTCGCGATGGGTGCGTTCTACGTTGCTCCCGCGATGGGATGCGATATTGCAGATGCATACCTGAACGCAGAGCTGGGAAGCGGATACGAGTGGTGGTATAACTTCTACGAGTTCCACAAGCTTGCCATCGACGAGCTGGAGGCATTTGACTACGAGGAATACAAGAAGAATGGCTTCAAGATGGAGCATCTGGGCGACTATCCCTTGAAGCTGGAGAAGAAGCCCGAGTAAAAAGGAGACCTTACCCATGAAGATTATGGAGTTGATTGCCGCGAGACAAAAGGATCAGCGGAACAACAAGATTCCCACCGTCGCGTTCTTGGGTGACAGCGTGACGCACGGCGTGTTTGAGATCTATCCCGCGCCCAACAATGCGTTTGATCCCCAATTCGATCGGATGGAGGTCTATCCCAGCAAGGTTGGAAGAATTCTTTCCATGCTCTATCCCAGCGTTGCCGTCGACATTGTGAATGCCGGCATCAACGGAGACCGTGCGCCCAGAGCTTTGTTGCGTCTGCAGCACGACGTGCTGGACCGTCATCCCGACCTGACCGTCGTTTGCCTCGGTCTCAACGATGCGGCGGAGAGCGTGGAGGAATACCGTGCGGCATTGACCGAGATCTTCCAAAGGTTGATCGCGGCGGGCAGTGAGGTCATTTTCATGACGCCCAATATGAAGAACACGGTGATCCACAACCGCATCAATCCCGATCTGCGGGAGCCTGCAAAGGATACGATGGAAAGCCAGAACAGCGGTCATTTCGACGCTTATATGGACGCTGCGAGAGCCGCTGCCGCCGAGTGCGGAGTCCGCGTTTGCGACGTTTATGCCAAGTGGAAGCTGATGGAGAAGAACGGGGTGGATACCACCAGCCTGCTCTCCAATTACATCAATCATCCCACGCGTGAGATGCATTGGTTGTTTGCGTATTCCCTGGTAGAGACGATGATGCAGCCTTAATCAAAAACAAAAAAGCCGCAAAGCAGAAAGCTCTTTTCTGCTTTGCGGCGATTCTGTTTTTTTTAGGGAATGCGTTGGCTTTGGTTGGGGGTTGAGCCCGAGATCTCGCGATAGATGCGGTTGAAAGAGCGGATGCTTTGGAAGCCGCTTTCAAAGGCGATCTCCGAGATGCTTTTTTCGGGATTGTTGAGGAGCTGCTGGCGGGCGTATTCGAAGCGATAATGATTGACCAGCGTTTTGAAATTGATGTGCATGGTGCGGTTGAAGATCTTGGAAAGATACTGATAATTGTAGCCCAAAAACTTGGCGATGCTTTGCAGGGAAATGTCATCCTGGAAATTTTGCGATACGTATTCGAGAATTTGCACCAGAACGTCGGAGTTTTTGCTTTTGGGGACTCGCTTGACCGTTCGCAGATATTCCGAGCAGACGGCATAGAGACAGGCCTTGATGCGCAGCAGCTCGTCGTCGTTTTCAATGCCGAATTGCGGCTCCTTGAGCGGCTCGACCATGTTTTGCACAAAAAACGCACGCACGCTTTCCGAGCAGGAAAAGAATGCCGTTTCTCCAACGGTCTCCTCAATGAGCTTGGAAAAGGTTTTGACATAGGTATTGGCGAAAACGCCAACCCAGATCAGACTGCTTTTGTCCACCTGAAAGGAATGAAACTCATAGGGAGGAACGATGGCAAAGCTTCCCTCGCCGAGGACGCGCTCCTCGTTTCCGATCTTCAGGCTCACCGTTCCGCGCACGACGTAGGTCAGCTCAAAGCTTTTGTGAAAGTGAGGCGCATAGTATTCGCCGGAATAGGGAACCGCGTTGTAGACGTCACCCTCGATGCTGTTTTTGACCTGATGAATAAACATATCGGAAAATCCTCCTATATCAACTTTTGGCTATTATTATATAATTTTTCTCTTTTTTTGTCAAGAGAAAAATGATATAATTAAAATAAAGTTTACGATATGTTCGAAAGACCCGAAATTTCAACAGAAACGGAGAAGGTTTATGAATAACAAATTGTATCAATATTACGTGATTGACAGAATTCACCGTACGCTCCGCAAGCCCTGTGAAAGGGCACTTGGAGCAGAGTATGCGGCACAGGGCCTCGACGTGGAGGAGAGAATGGTGCGCCGCTTTGAGTATCTCGCATCCTTGGAGACGCCGAGAATCCATCCTGAGGAAAAGATCGTTCTGACGCGCACGGTGCAGAATCTCCCCGACGTGCTGACCGAGGCGGAGTGGACAGAGCTTCGGAAGGATCACTATATCCACGAGCTGGGCTACGTCTCCAATCTGTCTCCCGATTATGAGAAAACGATTGCCGCAGGTCTGCTTGCGCGCCGCGAGAATGCGACCGATGCGCAGAAGCGCGTGATCGATGCGATCATCGGGCTTTGCGATCGCTACCTGGCGCTTGCCAAGGAGGAGGGAAGAGACGACGTTGTCGAGGTGCTGACGCAGGTCCCGCGCTACGGTGCGCGCAACTTCCGCGAGGCGCTGCAGATGTTCCGCATTCTGCATTTCTCCCTGTGGCTGGAGGGTGACTATCACAACACAGTCGGCCGTTTTGACCAATATATGTATCCCTATTTCAAAAAGGACATGGACGCGGGCGTTTATACCAAGGAGTCGGCGCTTGATTTGGTCGAGGACTTCTTCCTCTCCTTCAACAAGGACAGCGACCTCTACGTTGGCGTTCAGCAGGGTGACAACGGACAGAGCATGGTGCTCGGCGGACGTCTTGCAGACGGTAGCGACGGCTTCAACGAGCTTTCCGAGCTTTGCCTGATCGCCAGCCGCGAGCTGAAGCTGATCGACCCCAAGATCAATCTCCGCGTGTCGAAGGATACTCCTCTGTCTCTTTATGAAAAGGGCACCGAGCTGACCAAGGTGGGACTCGGATTCCCGCAGTATTCCAACGATGACGTGGTGATCGACGGCTTGCAGAAGCTGGGATATGCTTATGAGGATGCCGTGAACTACGTTGTGGCGGCTTGCTGGGAGTTCATCATTCCGGGCGTTGGCAACGACATCGCCAACATCGGTGCGCTCAATTTCCCCGCGCTCGTTGACAAGGTCTTGCGTGAATATCTGCCCACGGGCGGCGATTTTGACGGACTGATCGCGGCTGTGAGAGCTGAGGTACAGGCAGAGTGTGACCGGATCACCGAGAGCATTCGCAACGTCTGGTTCGTGCCGTCTCCCTTCATGGATCTTTTGCGCGATGCGAAGAAATACAACAACTTTGGTCTGCACGGAAGCGGAATTGCCTCGGCGGCAGACGCTTTGGCGGCAGTCAAGAAATATATTTACGATGAAAAGAAGGTTACCGCGGCACAGCTGATCTCCGCTTTGGATCAGAACTTTGAAAACGATCCCGCGCTGATGCATCTCTTGCGTTACGAGGCGCCCAAGATGGGTACGGGCAGCAGCGAGGCAACCGCGATGAACGGTGTGCTTCTCAACGCCTTTGCCGATGCCCTGGAGGGCAAGGTCAACTGCGAGGGAGGCGTCTGGAGAGCGGGTACGGGTACGGCGATGTACTACCTGTGGCACGCGCGTGAGCTTGGCGCGACTGCGGATGGCAGACGCGCGGGAGAGCCCTTCGGCACCAACTTCTCGCCCAGCCTGTTCGCACAGATCGCGGGTCCCTTGACCGATATCGAGGACTTTACCGCAAACGATCTGTCGAGAAACCTCAACGGAGGTCCTCTGACGCTTGAGTTTGCCGCCGGCATTTTCAACACCCCCGAGAGCATTTCGAAGGTCGCGATGCTGATCAAATATTTCATCGAGCGCGGCGGACATCAGATGCAGCTGAATGCCGTCAATCTTGACGCGATGAAGGAAGCACAGAAGGATCCCGATTCCTACCGTCAGCTTGTCGTTCGCATCTGGGGATGGTCGGCATATTTCGTGGAGCTGGATAAGGACTTCCAGGATCACGTCATGATGCGTCAGGAATATTCGGTTTGATCGGCAACGATCCTGTTCGGTGATCTTGACCGAAATTCCAATTGCAGATATCCGGAAAGGGTAAGTATAGACCAAGAATCTGTACTTACCCTTTTTGAAAGATTGACAGCTAAAAATAACACCTCTTCAAAAATGTCTTTCGCGATCCATGCTTTTGCTTATATAGTCAATATTGAAAAACACATTTGTCAAAATCGGAAAGGATTTTGCAGAAAAAAAGATGTATAATGATTTCATGCTCTTAGATGAAAGGAGATTTTTCATGAAAAAGGTTTTTTCGTTTGACCGTCACGGCTATGTCATTGACGGAAAAAGACAGTTTTTGATCAGCGGAGAGATCCACTATTTCCGTGTTCCGCAGAAGGACTGGGAAAAGAGGATCAAGCTTTTGGTGGAGGCGGGGGCGAACACGGTTGCGACCTACGTGCCGTGGTGCGTTCACGAGCCGGAGGAGGGAAAGATCCTGTTCGGCGGCAGTGAGGAGCGCGATCTGCCCAAGTTTTTGAGGATTGCGCAAAAACACGGTCTGAAGGTGATGCTGCGTCCGGGTCCGCATCAGTATTCCGAGCTGACCTTTGACGGCCTTCCCGAGTGGCTTTACGTCAACTATCCCGAAACGCATGCGCTTCGTCGGGATGGAAGCGAGTTTGATCAGCCGACGTTCTCCTATACCAACCCGGTATTCTTGGAAAAAACGAAAAATTATTACAAAGGCTTTTGCGAAATGGTCAAGCCCTATCTGGCTGAAAACGGCGGACCTGTTGTGATGATCCAGCTCGACAACGAGCTGACCGGTACGCATCTGTGGAAGGGCTCGGTGGACTATAACCCCGCTGCCATGGGAATCGGACAGCGCGGCGGCAGATATCCCGTATTCCTGGAAAAGAAATTCGGAACGGTGGCGCGTCTGAACGAGATGTACGGCACGGCTTACGCCTCTTTTGAGGAGGTCACGCCGAGAAAGCTTCCCGCCGATTCCTTGCAAAAAGAGCGTTTCGAGCGCGATTATTTTGAATTTTACTGTGAAACGATCACCCAATTCGCCGAGATCCTGCAGGGATATCTGCACGAATTCGGTGTTCATGAGCCGACCACGCACAACGCGTCGGGAACGAGCATGCTTCCCGTGTTCAAGGACTTCAACCGGCGTTTGGGCGAGGATTTTCTGCTCAGCATCGATTTCTATTACGTACTGACCTACGGCAGCGGCCAGATGTCTCCCACGCCCAAATACGTGGCGGAGAACGTCATGGTGGGAGCCGACCTGCTTGAGAGCATGGGAAATCCCTTCAGCATTCTCGAAATGCAGGCGGGAACCTTTACGCAGGTGCCTCCCGTGCTGCCCGAGGATCTTGAGGCATTCTACATGGCAAACCTTGCCATGGGTGTGAAGGGCGTGAATTTCTACGTCTTTACCGGTGGCAAAAATTCGGGAGATCTCGGAACGACGGCATACGTTTACGACTACCGCGCGTGCGTGAGTGCCGACGGAAAGAAGCGTCCCAATTATCAGGTCGTCAAGAGATTCGCGCATCTGTTGCGTGAGAACGATTGGTTGGTCAGTGCCGACCGCGTGGGCGCGGCTCGCATCGGTGTCGAGATGCAGACCCTGATGGACGGACGCTCCAAGCTGGGAAAGGATCGCAATCTGCGTGCCGACGTCGTCAGCTGCATCGGATATACGCTGATGACCTCTCGCTATCCCGGCATCTACACCGATCTTTGCCGTCCGATTCCCACGGACAAGCCGCTGATCCTTTACAAGTCGTATTCGCTCAGCAGACGCGCGCAGGAGAATATCATTGATTTTGTCAAGCGCGGAGGAGGTCTGCTTGTGGTGGGCGGTGTGGCAACCGTGGATGAAAACTACTGTCCCTGCACGCTGCTTGCCGATTTCATCGGTGTGAAGACCGAGAAGAACGACAGCGTCTCGCCCATCACCCGTGTGGGAGAGCGTAACGTCTATTGCATCAACCACGCGCAAAAGATCACCGCCTTTGCCGACGGTGACCGTGCGATCGCCTTTGACGGCACGGGCAGATCTGTCTACGGTGTCGCGGGAGATCGCGGACAGGGCTCGTTCATTTACTTTGGCGGCACCTGGCTCATGACGAATTTTGAGCAGACGGAAATGCTGGAGGAGTTTTTGGATAGCCTGGGCGCGCGTCCCGTGCTTTCTTGCAGCAATCCTTGCATCAATTATACCGTCAGACGCACCGAGGACGGAAAAACGGCAGTGTTCCTGATGAATCTGTATGCCGGACGTCAGCGCACCGAGGTGACGGTTTGGAACGGTGACAAGGAGATCTCACTCGGCAAGTTCAGCCTCGAGCCCATGAAGGTCAAGATGCTGGTGCTGCCGCAAGAGATGAACGGATGAGCGATGAAGGGGATTGTTTTTGATATCAAGGAATTTGCCGTGCACGACGGCGGCGGCATCCGCACCACGGTGTTTCTCAAGGGATGTCCCTTGCGCTGTGCGTGGTGTCATAACCCCGAGGGGCTGTCTCCGAAGCCCGAGCTCTACGTCAAGCAAAACGGATGCACCAAGTGCGGGCTTTGCTACAAGCCCTGTTCGCATGCGGAATGTCAGCCGTTCGGACGCTGCTTGCACATCTGTCCGCAAAACCTGTTGAGTGTTGCGGGGGTGGAATGGGAAAGCGACGCGCTTGCCGAAAAGCTGTTGCGCCACAAGGACTTTTTCAAGAGTACGGGCGGCGGGATCACGCTCTCCGGCGGTGAGCCGCTTCTGCAAGCCGATTTTTGCGTGGCGTTGCTTTCCGCACTCGATGGACAGATCCATCGCACGATCGAAACCTCGGGCTATGCGAGCGCGGAGGATTTTGCACGCGTGATTGCACAGTGCGATTTCGTGATCATGGATCTGAAGCTGGCAGATGACGCATCGCACCGCAAATATACCGGTGTGGGAAACGAAAGAATTTTGCAAAACGCAAGATATTTGCAGGCTTCGGGAAAGCCACATCTGTTCCGAACGCCTCTGATCCCCGGGATCACCGACACCGAGGAAAATCTCGGCGCGATCGAGGCATTGGTGGGGGAGAGCGCGTGGGAAAAGCTTGCTTACAACCATCTCGCACCCGCAAAATATGCCAGCGTGGGAAGAGAATTTCCTCTGGCATCGTTGAATCCGACCGGACATTCATAAAAAATCAATTCATCGGTTGTGATACTTTTTGGAGGGATTGTGTCAGAATTGCTTGAAAAAACACAGGAGGTTGCCGAATGAATGTTCTGGCAATCGGAAATAGCTTCTCGAATTTTGACGAGCCGATCGCCGCAGAGACTGTGCGGATGATCAAGGCGACCGTTGAGAGCCTGCAAATTTGATATAACAAAAAACGCCGCTTGCAACAAAACTTAAAT
>JAZSJS010000077.1:0-11534 GCA_045534435.1 Eubacteriales bacterium | reverse complement strand
ACACGCCCAAGAGAAAATTGGAAAGCTCTCCCACCCCACCCGTGGTAGTCATGGGGAGATTGATCAGATTTTTGATCAGACAGACCATCACGCCCGAGATTGGTCCCATACTAAACGTCGCGATCAGGGCGGGCAATTCGGAAAAGTCCATCTTAATAAAGCTCGGCATAAACGGCACGCTGAAGCTCAGCATCATCAGCACCGTTGCCACGGCTGAAAGTACGCCCGTCATAACGATAAAGCGTATGTTTTGAGAACGTTTGTTCATCGTATTCATCATTTTTCCTTTCTTTCTCATGCGGGAAAAAGAAAAAACCGATCAAAGCCTATGATCGGGGAACGCGAAAAATGCTACGGCAAGCATATGCCGCTCCGTTTTTCGTTTTTTCTTTTCACATCCGGACTTTCAAAACGAGTGCAGAGCCGATACTTGCATCGCTCAGCCAAGCCCTTGGCTTGGCGTACAAAATCGCTTAGCGATTTTGCGCACACGTTTTACCGTCGGTGCGGGAATTACACCCGCTCGGCTTCCAAATGGAAGTTCGCAGACTTTATACTGATCCCAAATAGAAATCTTGATTTCTATTTGCGGCAAACAATGAATTTGTTTTGCCGACTAATTAAAATGTTCAACATTTTAATTAGGGATTTGTTTTACTGCCGGTATGGAATTTCAGCAATCCCCAAAGAAAATATGTAATATTATTTTTTGAAATGGGGGAGAGACGGCAGAATGCCATCTCTCCCGCAAAGATAATCTATGCTATTATCAATTAAGCAATGATATTGGTAACGACGCCGGAACCAACGGTTCTACCACCCTCACGGATTGCGAAACGGAGACCCTCTTCGCAAGCGATGGGAGTGATGAGCTCAACGGTCATATCAACGTTGTCGCCGGGGCGGCACATCTCAACGCCTTCGGGAAGCTCGATAACTCCGGTAACGTCGGTAGTTCTGAAGTAGAACTGAGGTCTGTAGCCTGCGAAGAAGGGCTTCTTACGACCGCCTTCCTTCTCGGTCAGAACGTAAACCTGTCCTACGAACTTGGTGTGAGGCTGAACGGAGCCGGGCTTTGCCAGAACCTGTCCTCTTTCGATCTCTTCCTTAGCGATACCACGGAGCAGAGCACCAATAATGTCGCCAGCCTCTGCCTGGGGCAGGAGCTTGTGGAACATCTCGACACCGGTAACGGTGGTGGACTTCTTCTCATCGGAGAGACCAATGATCTCAACAACGTCAGAAACCTTAACGGTACCACGCTCAACACGACCGGTAGCAACAGTACCACGGCCGGAGATCGAGAAGACGTCCTCGACGGGCATCAGGAAAGGCAGATCAGCCTGACGCTCGGGAGTGGGGATATAGCTGTCAACAGCATCCATCAGCTCGAGAATGCAAGCATACTCGGGAGCGTTGATGTCGGTGCTGGCGGACTCAAGAGCCTCACGAGCAGAACCGCGAATGATCGGGAGATCGTCGCCGGGGAAATCGTAGGAAGACAGAAGATCACGGATCTCCATCTCAACGAGATCGAGAAGCTCTTCGTCATCAACGAGGTCCTTCTTGTTCATGAAGACAACGATTGCGGGAACGCCAACCTGACGAGCGAGCAGAACGTGCTCGCGGGTCTGCTGGAGAGGTCCGTCGGTACCTGCAACAACGAGGATTGCGCCGTCCATCTGAGCAGCACCGGTGATCATGTTCTTAACGTAGTCGGCGTGGCCGGGGCAGTCCACGTGAGCGTAGTGACGGTTCTCGGTCTCGTACTCAACGTGTCTGGTGTTAATCGTGATACCTCTTGCCTTTTCCTCGGGAGCGTTGTCGATCTGGTCGTATCTCAAGAACTCAACGTTTCCGCTTCTCAGAGAAAGGGTCTTGGTGATTGCTGCGGTCAGAGTGGTCTTACCGTGGTCAACGTGACCGACGGTACCAATGTTAACGTGGGGTTTTGTACGTTCAAATGTAGACTTTGCCATTTTGAATTTCCTCCGTAAATTAGTATTATTTTAAATTTTAAAGCTTTTCTTTTCAGAATCCAATCAGTTCTTTGCGCGCTCTTTGATGATCGCTTCCTGAATGGACTTCGGAACCTCTGCGAAGTGGCTGGGCTCCATGGAATACTGTCCGCGTCCCTGCGTCTTGGAGCGCAGATCGGTTGCATAACCGAACATGTTGGAAAGCGGAACGTGTGCAGTGACCTCAAGCACACCGGGAACGGTTGCTTCCTGAGTCAGGATCAAGCCGCGGCGGCTGTTGAAGTCGCCGATGACATTTCCCATATACTCGTCGGGAACGATGGTAACAACCTTGGTGATCGGCTCGGTCAGAACGGGATCTGCCTTTCTCATTGCTTCCTTGAAAGCCATGGATCCGGCAATCTTGAACGCCATTTCCGAGGAGTCGACTTCGTGATAAGAACCGTCGTACAGAGTCACCTTAACGTCAACGACGTTGTAGCCTGCAACAACACCGCACTGCATTGCGCCCTGAATACCTGCATCAACTGCGGGAATGTATTCCTTCGGGATCGCACCGCCGGTGACAGCGTTGATGAATTCGTAGCCCTTGCCGGGCTCGTTGGGCTCGAGTGTGATCTTGACGTGACCGTACTGACCGGAACCACCGGACTGCTTCTTGTACTTGCACTCATGGTCGACCTTCTTGCGAACGGTTTCCTTGTAGGCAACCTGAGGTCTACCGATATTTGCCTCAACCTTGAACTCACGCAGAAGTCTGTCTACGATGATGTCCAGGTGAAGCTCACCCATTCCTGCGATGATGGTCTGTCCGGTCTCCTCGTCGGTGTAGGTACGGAAGGTCGGGTCCTCCTCAGCAAGCTTTGCCAGGGCAAGGCCCATCTTTTCCTGACCTGCACGGGTCTTGGGCTCGATCGCAACACTGATAACAGGCTCCGGGAACTCCATAGACTCGAGAATAACGGGATGCTTCTCATCACAGAAGGTATCACCCGTGGTGGTGTTCTTGATACCGATCGCTGCGGCGATATCACCGGAATAGCAGCAATCGATGTCCATTCTTTCATTGGAGTGCATCTGCAGAATACGTCCCAGACGCTCGGTCTTGCCCTTGGTGGAGTTGTAAACAACCGAACCTGCGGCAACGCTACCCGAGTAGACACGGAAATAGCAGAGCTTTCCAACGAACGGGTCGGTCATGATCTTGAACGCCAAAGCCGAGAACGGCTCGCTGTCCGAAGACTCTCTGACCTCTTCCTCCTCGGTCTTGGGGTTCACGCCCTTGATCGCGGGGATGTCAACGGGAGCGGGCATGAAGTCGACGATGGCATCCAACAGCTTCTGAACGCCCTTGTTACGGTAAGAGGTACCGCAAACAACGGGAACGATCTCGTTGGCAATGGTTGCCTTGCGAAGTGCGACCTTGAGCTCATCAATCGTGATCTCCTCGCCCTCCAGATATTTCATCATCAGTTCATCATCGGTAGCGGCAATCGCCTCAACCATCTGATCTCTGTAGGTCTGTGCCTGCTCGAGCATATCGGCGGGAATCTCTTCCACGCGCATATCCTTACCAAGCTCATCGTAGTAAACGTCAGCCTCCATCGTCATCAGGTCAACGATGCCGCGGAAGGTCATGTCCTTACCGATCGGGAGCTGGATCGGAACTGCGTTTGCACGCAGTCTCTGATGGATCATATCGATAACATGATAGAAATCAGCACCGGTAATATCCATTTTGTTCACGTAGATCATACGCGGAACCTTGTACTTGTCAGCCTGTCTCCAAACGGTTTCACACTGGGGCTCAACGCCGCCCTTTGCGCACATGACGGTAACTGCGCCGTCAAGCACACGCAGGGAACGCTCTACCTCAACGGTAAAGTCAACGTGGCCGGGGGTATCAATGATATTGATACGCTTTCCCTTCCAGAAGCACGTGGTAGCTGCGGAGGTGATGGTGATACCTCTCTCCTGCTCCTGTGCCATCCAGTCCATGGTTGCGCCGCCGTCGTGAGTCTCACCAAGCTTGTGCGTCTTTCCCGTGTAGAACAGGATACGCTCGGTCGTGGTGGTCTTTCCGGCGTCGATGTGAGCCATGATACCGATATTTCTGGTGTTTTCAAGTGAATATTCTCTTGCCATTGGTTTTTCTCCTTGATAAACTCCTCAGGCAACAGATCAATATCTGTAGTGAGCAAACGCCTTGTTTGCTTCTGCCATACGGTGCGTTTCTTCCTTTTTCTTGAAAGCGCCGCCTGCGCTGTTCTTCGCGTCAACGATCTCGCCTGCAAGTCTTTCAGCCATGGTCTTTTCGCCACGCTTTCTTGCAAAGAGAATCAGCCAACGCAGACCCAAAGTCTGACGGCGGTCAGCTCTGACCTCCATCGGCACCTGGTAGGTGGAACCACCTACACGGCGAGCCTTGACCTCCAGAACAGGCATAATGTTCTCAAGTGCTTCCTGGAATACTTCCAGAGCGTTCTGTCCCTGCTTCTCTTCTACGAGCTTGAATGCATCGTAAACGATCGTCTGGGCAACGCCCTTCTTGCCGTCATACATCACGTTGTTGATCAGCTTGGTTACCAGCTTGGAACCGTACAACGGGTCCGGCAATACATCTCTTTTGGTAATACGACCTCTTCTCGGCACTGTACTTCCCTCCTTCATCAAAATTATGAAATCATTGGTACTCAAAAGCATTCTTCTGTAGGCGCGCGTCGGGTGAACATAAACATTAAATTTACGAAACGGACGAGCGTAACTGCTTTTTCGTGATTGTGGGGAGCTTTCCCCGTGGGCAAAGGAAAATTACTTCTTCTTTGCTCTCTTTGCACCGTACTTGGAACGGCTCTGGTTACGGTTCGCAACGCCCTGAGCGTCGAGAGAACCGCGAATGATGTGGTAACGTACACCAGGCAGGTCTCTTACACGTCCGCCTCTGATGAGAACGACGGAGTGTTCCTGCAGGTTGTGTCCGATACCGGGAATGTAGACGGTTGCCTCAAGTCCGTTGGTCAGTCTCACTCTCGCAATTTTTCTCATTGCCGAGTTCGGTTTCTTCGGGCTGGTAGTGGATACCTTCGTGCAAACGCCTCTCTTCTGCGGTGCAGACTGATCGATGGCAGCATTCTTCAAAGAGTTGAAGCCCTTCTGAAGAACAGGCGCCTTAGACTTGTAAATCTTCTCGCCGCGGCCCTGTCTGACCAATTGGTTAAAAGTTGGCATTCTTCGATTTTCCTCCTTCTTCCGAAATTTAATGTTTATATACAGACACCCGACCAAAGGTCGCGTGGTTCTGCCGTGAATCAAATCGGAGACGGCTGCCGGCAATAAGCATAGTACGGGCATACCGATTCCAATTACAGTTTATTATATCATTTCCGTTCGATTTTGTCAAGCAACAAGCCTTCAATCTTGAATTTTCTCTGTTTTGCACAAAAACAGTATCAATGTGATTGATGATTTGCCAAAATTATTGCATTTTATTCGTTTTTTGCAGACAAAAAATTGAAAAAAACGTCACATTTTCAAAAATCGAGCGTCGATTGCAAGTAACAGAGTGGCGCAAAGTCGAAAACCGCGGTGCTTTTTTGCAAAAATCTTCCTTATATATATAGGAGCGTCTGCGGCGCTCAGGATTGCTGCGGCACGACGGCAAAAAAGAGCAGATCAGCATCGCTATTGTTGCAAAGCGAGTGCGAAGCACCAAAGGGACAGTAATGACACTCCCCCGCCGCGAGCTGCTCCGCTCCGTCCTCGGTAAGCATGGTTCCCACGCCCTCGAGGATATAAACAACCTTGCATGAGGTCGCATGGCAATGAAAGCCAATGCTCGCGCCCGGTGCCAGCCGTCCGCGCAGGATCTTCACACGCGCGTCGGTGAACATATTTGCCTGCAATTCGCCCTCGCCGCCGTTGAAGCGCGGCAGGCGGGTGAGTTCCATTTGATCAAAAGTCAGCTTCACAGAAGGCTCCTCCCATTCTCTCTTTCGGCAAATTGCTTCGCCATTCGTTTTATCATACCACACCTTGCGCAAAAAATCAAGCATTTTCCCAAAAGAAGAGTCTCTATTCCACATTTCGTGGAAAAAACGCAGTCCCCTCAACCAACGGTTGCCCCCCCCCGAAAATATCTCCGAATCGGAGATATTTTCGCATTTTTCTATTGACTTCTGCCATAGGTTTCGTGTATAATAGAAGCAAGAACAAAAAATGCAGGCTCCAAAGAGGTGAAAAAGATGCAAAAGCAAAAGATCGCAGACAAGCTGATCGAATTTCGCGTGGCAAAGAACATGACCCAGGACGAGGTTGCGAAGATTTTGGGAATCTCCAACCGCACCGTCTCAAAATGGGAGAACGGTGCGTCGTTGCCCGATCTGCCCGCCCTCATCAATCTCGCCAAATGCTATGACGTCTCGACCGACGCCCTGTTGGGGCTCGCGCCCGAGAAGCAACAGGGCACAAGAGGCGCCATCGACCCCCTTTTTGAGGGAAAGGATCGTACCAATGCCATTCTCACCGCCTTCGAAATTGCAGAAACGACCTTCCCCTCGTTTCTTTATGCCAGCAAATATCTCGACGGCGCCATAGAGGACGACACCCTCCCGCCCTTCCCGACAGACCCCGCAATGCAGTTGTCTTCCATCATTGCAATCAACGATCTGTTTCTTTTTTCAGCCCGATCAAAGGACGTGAATCTTGCAACCATGCTGTTGCGCAACGAATCCAATTTTGCTTGGCTGAAGGATCCCGAAAAGCAGAAGAAAATCGTCCGCATTTTCCGTTTCCTCACCAACGAAGAGACGCTTTCTCTGCTCCATTTCATCCATTCCACCGATTGCTCCTCAAGCTTCACGGCAAGCTATATTGCCAAGCACGTCGGTTTGTCGGAGGTGCGCGCCCAAGAAATTCTCGACGAATTTTGCGCGGTGGGCGGTTGCAAGCAGATCACGGCGCATTTTTTGGAGGGTGACGTCAAAATATACGAGAGTCAAGGTGATGGAAAGCTTTTGACGCTGCTTTCCCTCGCATACGTCCATGCCTTCAACAAAGGCGCGCATGACTATCGCCACATCCGGAACAGTAAAATGATCGGAGACGTACAAAATGAGCCTATCGGATAACATCAAAGCATTTCGTCAGAAGCAAAGCCTGACGCAGGAGCAGCTTGCCGCCTCGTTGAGAGTCTCTCCGCAGGCGGTATCCAAATGGGAGACCGGCACCTCGATCCCCGACAGCGTTCTTCTCGTGGATCTCGCGAACGCGCTCGACGTCTCCTTGGATGCGTTGTTTGACAATCAAACGGTCTCCATGTCCGACCTTTCCCAAAAGATCACGTCGTTGCTCCTCCATGCGTCGGATCGGGAGCGCTTTCAGCTTGCCCGTGAGATCACTTGGCAGATCCACCGCGGCTTATTTTTCTTCCGTCAGCCGGATGGGATAAACCGCAGCCTCGTCAAGATGGAGCCGCTGAATCGCTCCTCCTTCGTTTTGGAGGAGCACGGCTTCAGCGTCATCTCCAATGGCAAAGATCCCTTTTTCTCCCTGTTTCCCGAGCCCGAGGAGGGCTTTGGCGCTTTTCTCGAAAATCGGGAGGAATGGCAAAAAATCCTGACGGCGCTTTCACGGCCGCACACGCTCGATGCGTTGCTCTATTTGTATCAGAAGCCCAACGGTTACGTATTCGAGGCCGCACTCCTGGCCAGAGAGTGTGTCATCCCGGAGGATCTCGTGGAGGAGGTCCTGCAGGATCTCACAGAGCTTCGCTCGATCACAAAGCAGGAGCTTTCTCTCAACGGCGAGCAGCACACGCTCTATTCCTATATCTGCAATCACAAGCTATTTGCTCTTCTTCTGATGGCAAATGAATGTCTGCCAACCAACAGGCACTGCCAAACCTCGTATTTCAGGACAAAGCCGTTGATCACCAAAAAGGATTGACAAAGCAAGACGTCGCGCCGACCCATCGGAGAGTCAGAACTCAAACGTGCGCCCTCGTCTTTCAAAAGCTCTTCTCTGCGGTTGCGCACGTTCCGGCGTGGCTCCGCCTCGCAGAGCCCGACTCGCATTGCGAGTCGACAACAAAAGAAGAGGATCGCATTCGCGATCCTCTTCTTTCTGTTGGTGACCCTTTCACCCTCATATCCGAACTACGTTCTAAATAATCACTCTCCAAGTCATTCAAGGAGAGTTCCTTCGTTCCTTCTTTGAAATTAAATGTAAATAGTAGTTTGTCGTCGTAAAGATAGTGGCTTCTTTTTTACTTCTTCCCAATATTCAACAATCCCTTTGTAGACTGCTCCATATGTCAACTAACCATTGCTCGACAAAATCGCGAAATTATGGTATAATTATTGTGGAAAGGCGGTGTTATTATGTTTGATACAAAGAAATTTGGCGGTTATCTCTCGAGATTGCGGAAGAATGCAGATATGACGCAAATAGAGCTTGCCGATCGGTTGAATCTAACCCGACAGGCAATTTCACGCTATGAGCACGGCGACAGCTTTCCCGATGTTTCAATTCTTGTCTTGATTGCAGACATATTTAATATCACGTTAGATGAGCTGATAGGTTCCGGCGAACCAACACGTGGCGAATCAAGGATACTCGAAGGAATTGCAAGTGGTGATGAGAGTGTAACGGCGGAAAATATCGAGGATATCGTTAGCCTCGCGCCTTATCTTAAACCGAGCGTTCTGACAAAGCTTTCCGCAGGTTTATCAGCGCAGGGCATTGATATTTCGAATATCATTTCGCTTGCGGAATATTTGAATGATGACAGCGTAATTTCTATGATGGAAAACGCCAAATTCGAAACAATCAGTATAGATCTTCTTGAAAAACTAATGCCGTTTTTAGAGGCAAAATCGAAATATACAATTTTTCAGAAAATCCTTGATGGAGATATGGACTGGCATTTTCTCCGTCCGTTGCTAATTTACTCTGACGGACTTCACAGCCAAGTAGAGGCGGCTGTTGTTGAAGGGGCTCTTCCGTGGGAAGCGCTCGATCTAATGCGCGAAGCATGGCGCGAGATATGGGAGCGACAGCGAAAGAATGGTGAAGTATGAAAAAGCGATTTAAGAATTTATGTTTTCTGCTTACATATGCATGGAAAAAATGCAAAGCGTTGTATTTTGCTTCACTTGGAAAAGCCGAATTCAACGCTTTACTTCCGTTAATCGACATCGCAGGACTCGGTCTTGTAGTAGATGCACTGGTGAACAACAGTCCTCGCCATGAAGTCATGCGGCTGATTCTGTATTTTCTTCTGTTCAACCTCGCCGTTGCTTTGCTTTCACAACTTTTGACGCTGGCGGAAAATATCATTATGCGCAAAGCATCAGACATTACACAGCGCGACTACATGAATGACAGTATTCGAATTGATTATCATTATGCACAGGATCGAAGCATTCTTGACCTTAAGAAAAAGTCTATGGGCGCGAATCCTGCATGGTTCTTTTTGTCATTCGGTCAACTCATAAAATGCATCGTTCAATTCGTAGGAATTGCTTATCTTTTTTCGGTTCTCAGTCCGCTGTTTCTAAGCGTACTTCTGTTAACATCCGTTCTTTCAATTTGGTTTATTGTGCGTGAGCGGAGGTTAGATTTTGCATATCGAAACGAATCAACGGAAGATGAACGAGCAATGGATTATCTGTACAAGACCATGACCGATTCCGGTTATGCAAAGGAGGTACGTATAAATCGTGCTGATAGTATTCTTACAAGAAAATATTCAGAACGATATAAAGCTCATCTTGAACGCAAAAACAAGTTGGAAAACAAACGTGCATTTCTTCATATATGCAGTTTAATCTTGACCGTTGTACAGTCTATAGCAATGTATCTGTATTTTTCACATCAGGTGTTTTCGGCACAAATAGGGGTTGGTGAGTATACTGTACTTCTCGGTGCAACGACACTGCTCGCAGGTGTTCTGCTCGAATTCTTCAATTTGACTGTCAACAACATGGCAAAGACTCTTGATTTCACAGATCTTTTCCGCGAATATCAAAATCATGTAACTGAAAACAGCAAAATTTTTGCAAGTCGTGAACTTCCAATGCATGAAATTGATCGTGCGAATTTGAAAATATCGTTTGAAGATGTATCTTTTACTTATCCCGGTTCGCAGAAATCGGTGCTTGAGCACATCAGCTTCACTATCATGCAAGGAGAAAAGCTGGGCATCGTTGGGCTTAACGGTTCCGGCAAAACCACTCTGATTAAGTTGCTTTGCCGTCTGTATGACCCTACTCAAGGTAGAATCACATTAAATGACATTGACATTAGAAAGATTCCGCATGATGAATATACCAAACTTATAGGAATAGTCCTGCAGGATTTCTGTTTATTTGCCTATTCAGTGAGAGAAAATGTAGTATTTGACGGTCAATTAGATGAAACACATTTGTATGAGAGTATAGAAAAAAGCGGACTTTCCGACAAGATTATGTCTCTGCCGAATGGCGCGAATACTTCTATATACAAAACATTAGATGATGAAGGTATTGAATTTTCCGGCGGAGAGGGACAAAAACTGGCGTTGGCTCGGGCGATTTACAAAAACGCAGGAATCATGATTCTCGACGAACCTACGTCGGCTTTGGATCCGCTGGCTGAGCTTGCATTGTTCTCACGCCTTGCTGATATCGCTGACGGTAGAACAACTCTCTTTATTTCACATCGATTGTCTTCTACAAAGTTTTGTGATCGGATTATTGTACTGTCGGATGGTAAAATTGCAGAGATAGGTTCTCATGATACACTTATAGAGAAAGACGGTATTTACGCTGATCTGTTCCACACACAGGCTAAATATTATGAATCAGCGGAGGTGAAGACATGAGACGAAAAATAAGAATTCTGCTTGCAATTTTGCGTTTGATTGCCGAAAAGGAGCCGTCATATCTCTTTTGGTCATTGCCGCAGATCATTACAAATTCTGCTTTATCTCTTCTTGCGGTATATGTCCCCAAGCGGATTTTGGAAACTTTGACCGGTGTCAGTACATTTGAAAAAATAGTGCAAGTAATTCTGTTCTACAGTATGCTTTTGCTATTTTTGAAAATGATCAACAGCTATCTTTCAAATCGCAGCAATCTCGCTGCTGCCAAATTTGCCTCAGAGACCAGATTTGAGATCGGCAGAATTACAATGCAGCTTGAAATGAAGGATATAGAAACCGCATCTCAAAGAAAAGTTATTCAAATGGCAAACAACGCAACCGGATTAACAGGTATTCTCGGAATTGTGAGACAGATGGTGTCCAATGTTATCACAATTGTGGGGCTGGCATGGATTGCGGTGCGACTGAATGTGCTGTTTCTGCTTGCAATTGCTGTTGTTTTAGCTGTAAAAATACTGTTTTCATATTTGCAGTTCCGTTTTAATATAAAGGCGCGAGAACTTTATGCAAAGAATGACCGTGTTGGTGATTATCTGATGGGACTTGCGTATTTTAACCATGGTGCACAAAAGGAACTTCGGGTGAATAATCTGCGGGATTGGTTTATGAAAAAAATTCTGCGATATCGTGGAGAG
>JAZSJS010000016.1:0-9351 GCA_045534435.1 Eubacteriales bacterium | reverse complement strand
CATATTACCGACCGCAGTTTTCGGTTGAATAAATGCAACCAAAAGTTTATTGCCAAACTCTATCAACAATGCTATAATATCATTACCAAAAAACCGGAGGATACAACATGAAACCCGAAAAGGAATATCGAAGCTATGTCAACTACTTTCAAAAATGGGAGGGTGCCGGCATTACGGGTCTCTCCATGGCAGCCGTGGGATTTTTGTTTTTGTGGATGGGACTCTCCTTTGCTTCCTACGTCATTGCCATCGTGCTGATGCTGTTGGGGCTTTCTCTGTTTTTCTACGGAAGCATCGGTCGCGCGCATGAAAACGACCTGCAAAATCAGATCGACCGCACCATGACCGCAATCGAATTCAAGGAGCTTGAGGAGGACACGCGTCACTTTTTCCGTCGCGTTCCCAAAACGCCCGAGATCCGCGAGTTCGGCGGCTACGCGATGCGCGAGGGGTTGCTCCTCAAAAAGCAAAAAAGCGGAAGCCTTTGCTCCTCGGAGTACACCTGCGCCAAAATGCTGTTTCTGACCGACGCCTTTTACATCAAGACCTCGACCTTCTCCTTTATCTCGAACGAAAAGAAGAGGGAGACCTATGAAATTCGCTTTGACGCGCTGACCGACGTGACGGTCGAGCGTGAGCGCTTCAATCTCAAGTCGGGCAAAAACACATACGTTGCAAAAACCTGCCACGTCGCCATTCGCTACGATGGGGAGAAGATCCTGCGGCTCCCCGCAAAGGACGACATCTACACCGATGAATTCGTAAACGACCTGAGAAGAAAGCTTCTGAACCAAGCCTGAGTGAGAAAAATAAAAATTTTCCAAACTTTTTTTCAAAAAGGTCTTGCAATTTCTTTTGAGTTGTGATACAATATGATGGTATATGGATGAAAGCCGTGCGCACCCTCTCAGGCGCCGCTTTTACAGTATCATTTCTTTCAAAATTCTAAGGGAGGTAAAGACACATGCCGAATATCAAGTCTGCAAAGAAGAGAGTAAAGGTTATCGAAACCAAGACCCTTCAAAACAAGATGCACCGTACCGCACTCAAAACCGAGATGAAGAAGTACGAGGCAGCTCTGGCTTCCGGTGATATGGAGGCTGCACAGGCAGCTTACAAGTCCGCTGTGAAGAAGGTTGATCAGGCAGCAGCTTACGGAATCATCCATAAGAATGCCGCAGCTCACAAGAAGAGCCAGTTTACCAAAAAGCTCAACGCGCTCAACAAGTAATCCAACACGAAGCGAACCAACCCATCGCAGCGTGCAGAAATACGCAATGATTTCGGTCATTGCGTTTTTTCTTTTTTCTTGACAAGCTGCATCTTTTGTGGTATGATAGGAGTGTACCTCAAAAGGAAAGGAATCAAAAGCCGATGAAGATTGCATTGATTGCACACGATAAAAAGAAAAACGAGATCATTGAGATCGCAAAAAAATACAAGGACGTGCTGGCGGAGCACGAGCTCTATGCCACGGGTACGACCGGAACGCTGATCATGGGGGAGACCGGACTTTCGATCCACCGCATGAAGAGCGGACCTCTTGGCGGCGACCAGCAGATCGGCGCGATGCTTGCCAACGGCGACATCAATCTGATCATCTTCCTGCGTGATCCGCTCACGGCACAGCCTCACGAGCCCGACGTCTCTGCACTCCTTCGCCTTTGCGACGTGCAGAGCATTCCGCTTGCCACCAACGGCACCAGCGCCGTCATCATGCTTGAGGCGCTGAAGAATAAAATCTATTTTAAATAAATAATTTGTGTGGGGGGCTTCTTTCAAGAAGCCCCTTTTTCTTTTTTTGGGGGGAGCTTTTGAAAAAAGCTCCCCCCAAAAAAACGTATCTTTCCAAAAGCCTTGTATTCGCAAAAATCCTCCTTGCAAATTGAATCAACAGAAATTTTTAAAAAAACGAATAAAATCAACATAAAATGCGCATAAAGTGTTGACAAAATGCTTGTAATGTGTTATAATAGTGGAGAAAGGAGTGACAAACATGGCAAAGGTATCGACAAACATTACCATCGATTCCGACACCAAGGCAAAGGCGCAGGAGCTGTTTGCGGATTTTGGCCTGGATCTGTCAACCGCCATCAATATATTTTTGCGTCAGGCAATTCGAGAAAATGCCATTCCATTTCCGATTTCGCGCAAAATGCCGTCCGGCGGCACTCCGATGAGAGAGGGCGAAGCGGAAGCCGATGTCGGGAGGCCACGGGATGGAGAACGGTGAGAAAATTCGGATTCTTGCCGTCGTGGGACCGACTGCGAGCGGGAAAAGTGCATTGGCGGTGGCATTGGCAGAGCGGCTGGGAGGAGAGATCGTTTCCTGTGATTCCATGCAGCTCTACCGTCGCATGGACGTCGGCACGGCAAAGCCGAGTGCCGAGGAGATGCGAGGGATTGCTCACCACCTGATCGATGCCGTCGAGCCGCAGGAGAGCTTTTCCTGCGCCGATTACGTAGCGGCGGCACAGTCGGTGATCGCCGGGATCGCGGCACGCGGAAGGCTTCCGATTCTTTGCGGCGGCACGGGACTTTATCTGGACGCGCTTTTGCGCGGTGGCGGCTTTGAGGAGACCGAAGGGGATCGCGCATTGCGCGAGTCGCTACTTGCGTATGCAAGGGAGCATGGCAACCGTGCGCTTCATGAGCGGCTTGCGGCGGTCGACCCCGAAAGCGCGGCTGCGATCCATGAAAACAACGTCAAGCGCGTGGCTCGCGCATTGGAGATCTTTGAGACGACGGGGATGACCAAGACCGAGGCGGATCGACTTTCACGGCGTGTGGAATCGCCGTATGACGCCACGGTGATCGGGCTTCGCTATGAGGATCGCGAGATCTTGTACGGTCGGATCGACAGACGTGTGGATGCGATGATGGCAAACGGACTTTTGGAGGAAACGCGCAGGCTGGCGGCGGAGGGTGTGTTCACACAAAACGCAACCGCGGCGCAGGCGATCGGCTACAAGGAGCTTCTGGGACATCTTCGAGGAGAACAGAGCCTTGCGGAGGCGGTCGAGGTGCTCAAGCGTGCAACGAGACGCTATGCAAAGCGTCAGATTACCTGGTTTGGCGCAAAGGATTACGTCAGATGGATCGACGCGGCGGACGGTGAGAGGCTACTGTCGCTCGAGGAGCTTGCCAACCGTGCGATCGCACACTTCAACAGGGGAGATCCCTTGAGGGAAAGGGCGGTGACGGACGCTTGACACGCAAGGAATTTCTACAAAAATATTTGATTCGCTTTGCGGTATCGCTGACGCTTTTGGGGCTGATCGTTTACACGGTCTATCATGTGTTTGCCTCAAGCGAGGGAGGCTTGATGAAGCTTCCGGTTCAAAGCTATACCGAGCGACTGACCGCCGGCGGTGAGGCGTATCTCTTCCGAGACGAGGAGGTGCTCCGAAGTGCCAGCGCGGGACTGATCAACGACGCGGCAAAGAGCGGTGTCAAGGTGAGTCGCGGGGTCAAGCTGACCGAGGTCTACGTCGGCGGAGATCCCACGGTGCTTGCAACGACGCAGACCGAGCTGGACGCCATCAATCGCCTGATCGAAATCATTGAAGAGGGGTTGTCGGCGAAAGACGGTTCTCTTTCCTCAGCGGAAGGCTTTCGTGCCGATGCAAATGCAGATTATCTTGCGATCTGTCACGCAGCGCGCACGGGAGAATGGGATCGGCTTTCCAAGTGGAGCGACGCGATGCAGATCGCGCTCAACAAGTACGGTGTGCTGACGGGCTCCTCCGAGGGGATCGAGCAAACGCTGAGCTCGCTCAAGGAGGCGAGAGGCCGACTTTTGACGGGAACACCGCTGACGCTTTACAGCGACAAATCGTCGGGCTATTTTTACGACCGTACCCACGTGGACGGATACGAAGCGACGTTTACCGCGGAGGCGCTGGACGACCTGACACCGAGTCGGTTGCAGGCTCTCTCACAAACCCCACAGGGCAAGGGAGAAGGCTTTGCGGTCGGGAAAATGGTGTATGATTACGATTGGTATCTGGCGATCGTTCTCTCATCACAGTCGGTCGGTCTTTTGGAGGAGGGCGGTGTCTATTCTCTCCGCTTTCCGGATAACCGGGACGCCCGTCTGCAGATGCGATGCGATCGGATCTCGGAGGAGGAGAACGGCTCGTTCGTTGTGGTCCTTCACAACGACGAGATCCCACCGGATTTTCTGTATCTGCGACGTCAGCGCGTGGAGATCGAGGTGGGAAGCCTTTCGGGATACTATATTCCCGAGAGTGCGCTGCGTCGGGAGAACGGTGTTGACGGCGTATATGTTTTTCAGGACAGCACCGTGTATTTCCGGCGCGTTGAGATCCTTCACAGAGGTGAGGGATATGCCGTTGTTGCCGAGCAGGCGGGGCGGAGCGACTATCTGGCTCTGCACGACGTGCTGGTGACGGCAGGCAAGGACTTGTATGATGGGAGGGTATACCGATGAACAATTCCGAGTTGCAATACATGGATCAAAACGTTGCTGCGATCCGGGAACGGATCGAGGCGGCCAAGCAAGGACGCGCGCCCGAGCTTGCCGATCGTGACGTCGCGTTGGTGGCGGCGATCAAATATACCGACACGGCGCACGTCAATTATCTGCACCGCGTGCTGGGAGTCAACGACGTGGGTGAGAACCGCGTTCAGCAGCTGCTTGCCCGCTGGGAGGAGCTCGACCGAGAGGGGCTGCGCGTGCATTTCATCGGGACGCTTCAGACGAACAAGGTCAAATATATCATTGACAAGGTCTGCATGATCCATTCGCTCGACAGCGAGTCGCTCGCCAAGGAGATCGAAAAGCAGGCGGCGAAGAGAGGGATCGTGATGGACGTTCTGGTGGAGATTAACAGCGGAATGGAGGAGAGCAAAAGCGGATTGGCGCCCGATGCGGTGGCGGAGTTCTGCGAAACGCTTTCAAAATATCCGCACATTCGACACCGTGGCTTCATGACCATGGCGCCCAGGTGCGAGAAAAACGAGGATTATCGAAAATATTTTCAAAAAACTTATCGACAATGTCTTGACATTTGGCAAAAAAACCTCCATAATATAGGTAGGCCGATCATGTCAATGGGAATGTCGGAAAGCTTTGAGGCAGCCATTGAGGAGGGCGCTGACATCGTTCGCGTCGGACGCGCGCTCTTCACCGAGCCGACGGGTGAGTGATCACAATTCAAAAGAAAAAATAAAAATAAACATATGATAAAAATTTGAACGGAGGACAGTAAAATGAATTTGTTGAAGAAATTTGTCAGAAATGACAACGCGGATCTGGAAGAGGACTATGACTATAACGACTACGTGATGCCCGAGGACATCAAAATGGAGATGGATTCCGACCTTGAGGCAGACGTCTCCGCAATCGACAGCCCGGCACGCAAGGAGCCGGAAATCCGTCCCGCAAGCCCCGAAAAGGTGGAGGTAAAGCTTCTTCAGCCCAAGACGCACACCGAGGGCACGAAGATCGCAGACAAGCTCAAGGACGGATGCATCGTGATCCTTGACATCAGCAACCTGGGCAAGGACAAGGCACACCGTCTGGTGGACTTCCTGGCAGGCGTTGCCTACGTTCTGGGCGGCGAGATGATCATGACCAACAAAAACACCATCGTCGTTTCTCCCGCAGGTGTGGATATTTCGGGCTTCGCTCCCGAGGAGCCTGCCGAGCCGGCAGCACCCGCAGCACCCGCTGCTCCTGTTGAAGAGGAATACGAGGCTTATGAGGAAGAGAGCGTTGCTTCCGAGGAGGCTTGATTCTTTTGATGAGATGCCAACGGTCGCTGACCGTTGGCATCTCAAGAATATTGTGTTTTTATGCTCAGAGGAAGGGAGGAATCCGAAATGAGCGGTGCTGCGATCGTCTTTTTTGTGTTGCAGAAATCGGTTGACATTCTCATCACCGTGTTGCAGGTGGCGATGTTTTTGCGCGCCATCCTTTCGTGGTTTGATCCGATGCAGGAGGGAAAGCTTTCGGTGTTTCTGATGATGGTCACCGAGCCTGTGATCCTTCCCATTCGGGCGCTCTGTGAAAAAATGCATTGGTTTGAAGGACTTCCCTTGGACATCCCGTTTCTTTTGACGTGGATCCTTTTGTCCTTCCTTCAGCTTTTGGTGGTGTCTCTATGACGGCAGAGCGTGAGCTTGGTGCGACGATGCTCTCGGCGCGCATCGGAGATGCGATCGAAAAGGTAACGCGTGGCGAGGTTGCGGTGCTTCCGTTCCTGACGCCTGCGCAAAGAAAGCAGGCAGAGCGGCAGCTGCGCGCCTGTGGCTATTGGGAGGCGGCGTGGTTTTTCGGCGGATATGGGACCGCCGAGCGCGCTTGCCTCTTTTTGTTGCCGGATTATCTGACGGCATTGTTGGAGGATGTGCCGAGTGCCTGTGAGGCGGCATCGGTGCTTGCGCTCATTGAAGAGGACGTCGCGCGTGCGGTCACTGCCGTAAGGATCCGCGGAAGCGGCTTCCGCAAGCTCTCCCACAGGGATTATCTGGGCGCGATCCTCGGCCTGGGGCTCGAACGCGATGCGTTGGGGGATCTCGCCGTGCAAAACGAATGCGAGGCGGTGCTCTTCTGCCCACAGACTCTGGCGACCTTTTTGATCGAATCGCTTTTCAAGGTCGGCTCGGATAGCGTCAAATGCCGACTCTATGCGCTTGACGATTCCTTTACCGACGGGCGGACTTATGCTCCGATCTCGTCAACGGTGGCATCGTCACGTCTCGACTGTGTGGTCGCGTCTCTGACGGGACTCTCTCGCGAGGACGCGCAAAGAACGATCCGTTCGGGTCTGGTCGAGGTTGATTTTGAGCCCTCGGAGCGCGTTGATCTGACACTGACACCGCCCTCGAGCATCTCAATTCGCGGATACGGACGCTATATTCTCCGTGCCTTTGACGGTGAAACCAAAAAAGGGAGGCTTCGCTTGCGCGCAGACAAGCTGATCTGATCTGTGGCTTTTTGGGGGCGCGATTTGTGGGACGCGATTTTTGGGGCGCGATTTGTGGGGGAACTTTTTGAGCAAAAGCTCCGTTAGCGTAACCCGAGCCGATTCAGACTAAAAAACAAGATTAAAGGAATCTGTAACAGAAACGTTGCGGATTCCTTTTTGTTATAGATTTTTGATCATAACGAAGGCAGCCACTTGCTTTACCCTCCGAGTTCTGATGATTTTACAAAAGATAAACGGAGGCGTTTCTTCTTTCGCTTAATCTTTAGCAATAATACCGCCGAGAGTAACCTTAATGGACGCTCTCGGCGGTTTGGTTATAGACTAATTCATAAATTTATGATATAATTATTTCAGAAATATTCCAAAACCAATTAACCGACACCCTCTTGCTGACACTATATAATTGAAAGCTTTCAAAACACAGGAGAACAACTATGACCGACAAAAGAGCATCTGAATTGCTATCTGAAAATCTGACGGCAATTTACGGCTACGCTTTTTCTAAGCTCTATGATAAAGATAAAGTTGACGACCTTGCATCCGAAATCGTTTATGAGATCATCGTTTCGGCTCGTAACTTGCAAAATGAGGATGCCTTTTGGGGCTTTGCTTGGAAAATTGCCGAAAACACGTTCCGTCGCTTTATCCGTAAGAGTCAGCTTGCCGCACAGAACGTAGAACTAACAGAAGAAAACATAGGTGTGTACGACCTCTCTCCGGAGCAGCAATACATAGAAAAAGAAACCGCAAGTGAGGAAATATATCTGCTTCGCCGCGAGCTTTCTCTTTTGAAGAAAACACACCGTGAGGTCTGCGTTGCTTATTACGTCGATAACAAAAGTTGTTCTCAAATCGCAAAAGAGCAAAACATCAGCATGGAAATGGTAAAATACCATTTGTTTAAAACGCGCAAATTATTGAAGGAAGGTATCGGTATGACGAGAACACTTGGAGAAAAAAGCTACAACCCCGGAACGTTTAGGCTTGACTTTTGGGGAGATAAAAACAAATACTATGATCTTTTCAACAGAAAATTACCCGGTTCTATTGTGCTTGCGGCATATTATGAAGCTATGACAGCGGAAGCGCTTTCGATGGAACTCGGAGTTTCAATGCCTTATCTCGAAGAAGAAATTGAAATTTTGGAGGCTGCGGGCGTTCTGAAAAAGATTGGTGATAAGTATCAGACTAACATCGTTATCATAACAGATGCATATGAAAAGGAGTTTGTGAAAAACACCTCTTCTATTTACGCAACTGTTGCAAAGTCGGCATTTGAAAAAGTAACGAATCTTTTGCCGCAGATCCGAGAGTTTGATTTTCACGGCAATGACTATGATGATAACCGTTTAATATTCGGTCTTTTGAATCTCGCGTTTGTCAAGGGTTATATTTTGGCAAGAAATAAATCTCCGCTTGGAAATCCAAATAAGCTCGCACTTGGTTGCAATGGTTGGATATTTGGATATGATAACGATTATGCAAATCATCATTTCCACGGGGTAACGATGGAAACGTGGAATAATAGCGGAACGGCATGGTACTCCGCAGAGAATTATAGGGTAATCAAACAGGCGCAGATGTATGACCACTATGATTTTCGTAACAAATCCGAGGCTTTGTGCGATGCGATTCTTGGAAAGGACGCAAACAGAGAGAATCCCACACTTCCGTGGTTGATCGAAAACAAACTTATTCTGTGTGAAAACAATAAGTTATCAGCGAACTTTATCGTTTTTGAGCATGATATATTTGATAAAGTTACTTGCATCCTATCGGATATCATTGAAGAAGTGGCAAACTGCATGATTGATATATCCGATAAAGCTGAGAAGATACTTGACGAGAACGCTCCTGCTTCTCTCAAAGGACAGTGCGGAGATATTGCGAAGATCCATCACCGTCTTGACGTAGCCGCTTTCTTGTTGGAGGAGCTTATCAAAGAAAACAAACTGATTGTTCCGAACGAGAAAACACCGCTCTGCATTTGGGGTGTGAAAGCCTAAAAAATATGTTGCCGAGAGTAACCGTTGGGTCACTCTCGGCACTTTCGTTATAGACTAATTCATAATTTTATGCTATAATTTTATTAAAACAGCGAATCAACCATATTTTTCTGCAACTAATAAGGTGAAAACAGCCGATGACGGCAGAAAGGAGGAACCTCTATGATCGGATTTGACAAGGATTTTGAGAAGCAGTGCGGCGAATTTTTGGAATATCTCTATCGTCTTGCTGAAAAGCAATATAACGCTTGCCCGGACATTGATAACTTGGTACAGGACACGCTTACGGTTTTGATCGTGAAAATCAGCAAGGGCGAAAGCATCGAATACCCAAAAGGCTTTTTGTCTGCTGTTCTCAAGAACAAGCACAATGCATGGCTTCGTGAAAA
>JAZSJS010000162.1:0-26918 GCA_045534435.1 Eubacteriales bacterium | reverse complement strand
GACGTTGACCTTGAGGATCAGATGCTCCATATCCGAGCCTTCTTCAAACATATAGGAAGAATATTTCTTGCCGTTGAGCGTGAACGACAGGATCTCAAAGCTGTCGGGGTTGTCGATGTGGATGGTGATGTAGATGTCCTCGTTGGGCTTTGCGTAATAGATCTCTGCAGCGCTGCCCTCGACCTTGAGGCTGTCGTCAGCGGCATCCTTCACGGCAGCGCCGTCGGTGTCAAGACTGTCCTCGCGATGGGCGGGACCGCCGACAAGATCGCCCTTTGGCGGCTTGTGTTCCTGCGCGGGGGCGAGGGCCTGCTCGACGAAGTCCTGAGAAGCGAGCGGCTTGAAGGTGGCCTCACTTGAGAGGGTGGTCTGCGGCTCGACCGAGGAGATCGTCATGCCGCGATAGATCGGCACCTGCTTGGAAAAGAGTCCGAACAAAACGAGGATCACACTGCACACGACCAGGAGTCCCGCCGCGGCGGAAATGCCCGCGATCCTTTGCGTGCGTCTGCGAAGCGCGAGCTGATGGAGTCGGCGGCATCGCTTTTGGGTATTTCGATCGATGATCTTGTCGTCGATCCTGGAAAGAAGCTTCAGCTTGAAATCATGCGTTTTCTTCAATGTGATAGCCCTCCTTTTCCAAGCGTTCCTTCAGGTTGCTTCGGATCGCGTTCAGGCGACTCGAGACTCGCTTCTCGGTGATGTTGAGCATTTTCGCGATCGTGTTGATGCGGTCGGAATAGTAATAACGGCAAACGAAGATGAATTCATCCTGCTCGTCCAGCTCCTCCAAAAAGCCGTTCAACAGCTTTGCCAGCTCATCCAGAAGGTAGAGCTCCTCTTGCGAGGGGGAGGGGATACGGCACTCGTCCAGCTCGTCCAACGAGACCTGCATTTCGGAGGGTACCCGTTTGTTTGCCGAGTTTTTCCGAAAGCGATCGATTGCGATGTTGCGCATGATCCTTGACAAAAACGCCTGGAATGCGTTTGGACGCTGCGGTGGGATGCGATCCCAGGTGCCGAGATAGGTATCGTTGACACACTCCTCGCAGTCCATGCGGTTATGTACGATGTTGTAGGCGATGGTATAGAGATATTTTCCGTACTTTTTGTCGGTCTCGTCGATCGCCTTTTCGTTGCGCTCCCAATAAAGCTCTACGATCTCCTCGTCGGAGAGGTGTTTTTCGTTTGTTTTCATATATCCTCCTTGGGGATAAATAATACTCCCTCTATATATATAAGTCGTAAAAAAGATCAAATTTTTCCGTTTTTTGGGAATGATTGATAAATTTTATAAAAATATTTATATATATAAAATCTCGGGAGCCGAAGGAGTCGAAAAAAGAGGGGCTGCTTCATCCGAAGAGAGAAGCAGCCCCGGTTTTGGATGGATCAGAGTTGATCCACCAAGGCACAGATGTTGTTGATTTCGGTTTCGGGATCGCGCCACCAATCCATGCTCCAGATGCGCTTGATGCGCCATCCGCGGGATTCCAGATATTTCTGACGGTGGTAATCGCGCTCACGAGCCGACGCGGCGGTGCTGTAAAGCTTGCCGTCGCATTCGATGCCGAGAACGTATTTTCCGTTTTTGCGCACGGCAATATCAATGCGGTAGCCGCCGATACCCACTTGGGTATCGATCTCGTAGCCGCGTGCACGCAGGGCATCTGCAACCTTTTGTGCGTATTCGGTTTCGATCGCGACAGGCGCGATGCCGAAGGTCTCACCGAAGGAGCGGAGAATGCGCTCGGCTTCCTCTCTGTCGCCGTTGCTGATGGCAAAGGCATATTCGAGATAACGCTTGAGGATCTTGGGTCCCTCATTCTTGGCGCTTTCCACGTCAAGCTCGGCGGGACGGAAGGAGGTGACGATGTGGATCTTTTGCTTTGCGCGGCTGATCGCGACGTTGAGTCGGTTTTCGCCGCCCTTCTGGTTGAGCCAACCGAAGTTGTGGACCAGACGTCCGGTCGAATTCTTGGCATAGCCGATCGAGAAGATGATGACGTCACGCTCGTCTCCCTGCACGCTTTCGATGTTCTTGATGAAGAGACCGGTATCCTCGCCGTTGTCCTTGCGCGACATTTCCGCGCGCACCTGAAGGCCAAAGGCATGATTCTTGACCGATTCCTCGTCGATGACGTCGTAGATCATGTCACGCTGTGCCGCATTGAAGGCGATCACACCGATGGTCTCGTTGTTCTTTCTGGTGTTGAAAAACTCCTTGATGAGCGAGACGACCTTTTCTGCCTCCTGTCGGTTGGAGCGTCCCAGCCAGAGCGCATTGCTCACCTGATGTACCTCGATCGGAGGCTTTTCGGGCGTGTCGGTGTTGGGAGCAACGAAGAGGCGGCCCTTGTAGAAGGCGTAATTCGAGAAATCGATCAGCTCCTCGTATTTGGAGCGGTAATGGGTGTTGAGCAGAACGTCGGGGTAGCGGAAGCGAGCCAGGTCAAGCAGGCTTTCCTCCTCGAGAGCTGCGGAGATCTCCGCATCCTCGTCCAGCAGATCGTCGTCAAGCTCGAATCGTCCGTCGCCGAGGCTGGAGGGACGCAGCTGCTTGTGGTCGCCCGCGATCACGACCTTCTTGGCACGGATGATCGAGGGGATACTCTTTTCCACGTAAAGCTGAGAAGCCTCGTCAAAGATCAACAGATCGAAGAGGTCGTTCTGCTGAGGCAGCACCTCGGAAACGGCATCGGGCGTCATCAGCCAGATCTTGATCGCCTTGAAGAGCTCAAAATCAAACTTCTTGACGAATTTGGAAACACTGGCACGGCGGCGGCTCTCGATTGCGCGCGTGATCTCACCCTTGCGCTTGGAGCCGGTGATATATTTCATATCCTCCGCCAAAAGCTTGGTGATGCGCTGCTTGGAGAGCGCCTGCTTTTCTCCGATCGCACGCTCGATCGAGGAGATAATCTTTTCGAAGGAGGCAACCTTGGGCATCAACGTGCGGTTGTCCATTTCAAAGCGCTGAATATGCTCAAACAGAATGGTGTTATAAAGCTCGTGGTTCCATTCGATCACGGTGCCGCCGCAGATCTTGTGAACCTTTCTGAGTGCGGTGAGGTAGAGAAGCTCGTTTTCGGTCAGGCTCGTTACAACGGGCTTGAGGTTGGCATAGCCGGCGGTAAATTCCTTCAGGCTTTGCTTGACCGCCTCGGGCTGCTCCATGATCAGACGGACGAGATAATTGTTCGTTGCCTTGTCAAAGTAGGGCTTGGTTGCCGCGGTGATGTCGCGTGCGAGACGGCTCTTTGCGGTCTGACGCTTCAGGAAGGACAGGCTTCTCCATTCATCGACCTTCAGGATCATCTCGTCGATCGAGTCGGAGAAGAGGATGAGGTCGTAGCTCGAAAGCGTATCCTTCATCTTCAGGAACCAGGGATAGCGCTCCACGGTGAGCTGATAATGATCGAGACTGTCGGTGAGCTGTCCGTTGGCGAATTTTTTGTGGATCGCCGCAACCTCGTCGTAATTGAGCGCCATCAGCTCCTCGGTGATCATCGTGCGGATGGTCTTGTAGGTCTTGATCTGTTCGTGATTCTGCAGGTTGATGCGCTTGTTTTCCATATAGAGCAGATAGGGCTCTACACCGAATTCTCCCGGCGTGAAGAGCTTATCCGCGATGATCTCAAGCGTTGCCACGTCTGTGTCGATCTCGCTCGAGAGCGCCGTCAGATCGGGGGCTTGCAGAGGTGCGTTTGCGTCGTTGCTGTACAACAGGCGCTCCAATTGAGAATAGAACAGATTCTTGTTGTTGGCATCGTCCATCATCATCGCGTATCTCGAAAGCGTGCCGAGACGCGAATAGACCACGTCCAGAGCAGTCTTTTTCTCGGATACCATCAAAACGGTCTTGCCATTGTTGACGAATTGGGTGATCAGGCTTGTGATGGTCTGGGATTTACCCGTGCCGGGAGGGCCCTCGACGACCAGCTCGTCCATCGTTTCCGCTGCGTGAAGAACCGCCTCCTGCGCACTGTTGAGCGCATTGATATAGACCAGCGAATTTTCGCTGATGCTCGTCTGCTTTTTGTCGGGGTGATTCAATTCCAGATCGGTGTTGGTCTGATCCGAATAGAAGTCGGTGGCGCCGTAATCCGAGATCAGGTCGGAGACGAGCTTGTTGATCAGTCCCTTGTCCAGAATCTCTTCAAAATCGCGTTGAATGGTGTTGGAATAGGCGGGGAATTTGCCGATGACAATGTTGTGCACCAGCTTCAGCGAGCCGCGTGCGTGACGAGGGAAGGAATCTCCGGGATATTCCTTGAATTTCTTCAGCTCGTCGCTGTCATATTCGATGCGGATGTCGTTGGCGGCATAGAAATCCAACAGTCCTTGCAGGAAATTGTCGGGATTTGCCTCCTCGACCGTGCAGTCGGGGATGGGCTTGGTGAGATTGTTGAATTTGTCGTGTGCCAGGATCAGCGTACCGTTATAGATAATATCACGCGTGGGATCGGCGGACACCGTGATATTTGCGGTGGAGCGATCGAGCGTGACGGGGAAGAGGCAGAGCGGCGCGCGGATTCCGAAGTCGCCGTTGACCAGGGTACCCTCCACAAAGGGATAGCCGACGTAGAGATCGTTTTGACCCTTGTCGCGAAGGTCGCGGACGGTCTCACGGATGAGTCCGATCAGGGCACGATAGCGCTCGCGGGCGGGATCGGTGCGCGACAGATCCTGAGACGAAACGTCTGCGATCGTGATGGGCTTGTCCGCCTCGAAGAGGATCTGCAGAGGATTGTAGCTTCCCGAGGGATCGAAGAGATCGACTGCATATTTCGCGGAGAGCTTGGGAAGGAAGAGCATCCGGTTGTTGCGGTTGATGTTGATCAGCTTTTTGGAAAGCTCACGCAAGGTTTCCTCAACGTTTTTGGTGACCGGGATCTCGCTCGATTCATCGTTCCCATTGTACTCGTTGAGCACGTTGAGAAAGGCCTGCGCGTAATTTTCCACGAATGCAGGTCCGATTCCGGGAATGCTGAAAAAATCAGAGGGCTTGCGCGGCAAAAGGCGCACGATCTCTCTGATCGAGGTGTCACTGCAAATGACGGGGGTGCGTCCGGTCGATCTTTTCTCGCGATCCTTCAAGCGCTGACGCAGGTCGAGAAGCTCCTCGAAAAGCTCTTCGTTGGCAACGTTCTTTTGGGTTTGTTCCATACTGTCGTATATCCTTTCTGAAGCTGTCCGTGCGGGCAGTTCGATCAATGTCTATATAAACAGTATAACATATTTTAAAGCAATCGTCAAGCAATTTTCAACAACTTCCGGGGAGAAAAGTTTTTGGCGGAGGGATTCCTCTTTTTTGGCGAAAAATCGCTTGATTTTTTGGGAAAAATATGTAAAATTTCGATTTTTTTGGTCGTTTCTTATGTTTTTGATTTTTTTTGAAAAAATTTTTGAAAAAAATGAAAAAAATTTGAAAAAAACTATTGCATATTCGGAATTTATATTGTATAATATAGTTACCATCGGTGGGGAAAAGTGGAGTCCTGTGTTTCAAAGTGGAGTGCCGGTGGAGCGAAAGACCCAAAAATCAACAAGGAGGAACGCGCAAATGCTCGGTGGTGAGTACAGACACAGTCTGGACGCGAAAAATCGAATATTCATTCCCGCCAAGCTGCGCGAGGAGCTTGGAGAGATTCTGGTGATCGCAAAGGACATCAGAGAAAAATGCCTCAAGGTTTATTCACTTGAGGGATGGAAGAGCTACATCAAGCCCTTGCAGGATCAAAAGCGCAGGCTTTCCGAAAAGATCGTGCGCATCCTGCATTCGTCAATGGCTCAGGTGGAGCCCGACTCACAGGGACGCGTCGTTCTGCCTCCCGAGCTGATCCGCCATGCGGAGCTGGAGAAGAACGTCGTGATCATCGGTTGCTGTGATTATGCCGAGATCTGGTCGGAAACCATATATGCTGCGATGAAGGAGGACGAGGATCTTGCCTCGATCCTTGCAGAGCTCGAAGAATTGGGACTTTAAGGAGAGGGCAATGAGCGACAGTGTCAACTTTTCTCACAAGCCGGTGCTGCTGGAGGCTTGCATAGACGGACTGAAGATCCGCCGGGACGGCATCTACGTAGACGGGACTGCAGGCGGTGCGGGGCATAGCTCGGTGATCGCCGCGACACTCGGAGAAGGTGGACGGCTGATTGCACTTGATCAGGATGAAACGGCGGTGGCGGTGGCGACCGAAAGACTCTCGGTGTTCGGAGATCGTGCGCAGGTTGTGCGAAGCAACTTCTGCGAGGTCGAGGCGGTGTGCAACGCTCTCGGCATCAAAGCGATCGACGGCATGCTGATGGATCTGGGCGTATCCTCCTATCAGCTCGACACCGCGGAGCGCGGTTTTTCCTACCGCGCCGATGCGCCTCTGGATATGCGCATGGACACAAGAAATCCGCTGACCGCAAGAACGGTCGTGAATGAATACAGCGAGGAGAGGATCCGCAGGATTCTCTTTGAATATGGGGAAGAGCGTTTTTCTTCCCGCATTGCATCGAATATCATCCGCGAAAGGGAGCGGGCACCGATCGAAACCACAGGGGAACTGGTGGAGATCATCAAACGCTCGATCCCTTCCGCGAACAGAGACGGCGGACATCATCCGGCAAAGCGTTCGTTTCAGGCATTGCGCATTGAGGTGAATGCCGAGCTGGATGTGATCGCTCCAGCGATCCGTTCCGCCGTTCGCCTTCTGGCAAAGGGCGGCAGACTTGCCATCATCACCTTCCATTCTCTGGAGGATCGCATCGTCAAGCAGACCTTCGCGGAGCTTGCCGAGGGATGCACCTGCCCCAAGAGCTTTCCGATCTGCGTTTGCGGCAATCGCCCCAAGCTGAAGATCATCACCAAAAAGCCGATCCTGCCCGACGCACAGGAGCTGGAGATCAATCCGCGCTCACACAGTGCAAAGCTTCGGATCGCGGAAAAGCTGTAACTGTTGCTATATATAAATTATTAAATGAAAGGAATCGGAAAGCATGGAGACCTTCGAACAAAGAAAAAATACCTCTTCTGCCGAAACAGCACTTCAGGCTTCGGCAGAGTCTTATATTGCTTCGCTTTCCGAGCAGTATGCGGCGCGCGGCCTGTTCCGTGCGGTGCAGAACAGTGCGATGGAGCAGAAGGAGCGCGAAGAAAAGACGCGCGAGCTGGCTCCCGACGCCTATCGGCTTTCGCTTTGCAGCGAGGCTATGATCAACGGACGTTACCGTCGCGGAAAGGAAACCATGTCCGCAGGTGACCTCGTGCGTTATTTTTATGAGATCCGAAACGACAAAATTCGTCATGCCGATTTCACGGGAAACACGGGCATGGACGAGTGTCCCGCGCTTTCCGAGGCGGAGCAGAGCCGCGCGGTCGTGAGTGCGGAGACTCCGAAGCCTTCTTTTTTACGCGCGCGAGTGCGTGCGTTGCCCGCAAAGCTCGGCAAGAGACTTGGCGAGGCGGCGCCCACCTGGTTTGACGCGGCACAGCCCGATGCCTCCAAGGAGAGCAAGCGCTTTCCCGTATCCGCCTTTGCGGCGATCCTTGCCGTTGCGGCATCCCTGATGCTGATCGTGGCAAGCTCGATCCTCCTGACGCGCGCGGAAAGCAACATCAGCCGACTCAACCGAGAGATCCGTGCGACCTCAAGTGAGGTTGCCGAGCTGAAGTCGGATTTCGAGGTTCAAAACGATTGGCTGGAGATCCGACGCATTGCCATGGAGGAATACGGCATGGTCGAAGAGGATTACCTCAAAATGGAATACATTTCTCTTACACCGGAGGAATCGGTGGAAACCTTTGAGGAGGAGCGTGAGAAATCGGTTGGACTTTCCGCCATTTTGAGCGCGATCGGAATCAAATAGTCATAAGAACGGGATTCGTTCCATACAATAAATAGCGGGGTGTGCGAGGGTGTTCCTTCGCCTTTCCATCAAAGGACTTTCAAGGAAAGGAGAAAAGGTAATTTTATGAAGGAAAAAAAAGAACGCACACCAAAAGAAGAGCCGCAGACGGTTCACCCCAAGGTCCTTCGGCGTGCGGCGGCGCTGATGGTCATCGCCGTTGCTTTGTTCGGCGCGTTGCTGCTTCGGGTTCTGCTTTTGCAGACACTTGGATTCGATCACTATCAAAAAAAGGTCATCGAGCAGATGACCACCGAGTCGAGTGTGACGGCGGAGCGCGGAAACATCTACGACGCAAACGGTGTGATGCTCGCCACGAACGTCACCACCTATCGCGTGTTTATTTCTCCTTCCTCGATTGCCGCGGCGAAAAGCGAGAGCGAGCAGACGGGAGATAACATCGCGTTTGACACGTTGATCGCCGAGAATCTTTCCCAATTGCTGGACGTTGGTTACGATTTCGTATATCAGCAGACCACACACACCAGATACCTCGACCGCACCATCAAAAAAGAGGTGGACGAGGCGACGGCAGACCGCGTTCGTGCCTTCATCGCCGAATACGGCTTGCAAAGAATGATCTATCTGGAAACCACCAGCACCAGATATTATCCCTATTCTTCGCTGGCATCTCACGTGCTCGGCTTTACGGGAAGCGACGGAACGGGACTTTACGGATTGGAATATTATTACAACGAAATGCTTGCCGGAACGAACGGCAAATACATCACCGCACGCGATGCACAGGGCAACGAGATGCCTTATTCGCACAAGGAATACATCGCGGCGCAGGACGGCTATCACGTCAACACGACGCTCGATCTGTACGTGCAATCGGCGTTGGAGGAGCAGGTTGAGCGAGCATACGTCGAATCGGGCGGCGAAAACCGTGCGGCGGGAATCGTGATGAACGTCAACACGGGTGCAGTCCTCGGGATGTCGACCTATCCTCCCTTTGATCTGAATGATCCCTGGGAGCTGGACTATCAGTCGAGCGCGGCGCTTGCGGCGAGCGGATATGAGGTTGGAAGCGAGGCGTACAACGCACTCAAGCAGGAGCTTCTTTTGGGAATGTGGTCCAACAAAGCCGTCACCGAATCCTACATCCCCGGATCGACCTTCAAGGTCATCACGGCGTCGATGGCGCTGGAGGAGGCGGTGGTCTCAACCGACACTCCGTTTTATTGCAACGGATTCAAGACGGTCAGCGGACATCGGATCCACTGTCACAAAACCGTGGGACACGGTCCTCTCACCTTCACGGAGGGCATTCAGCAATCCTGCAACCCCGTTCTGATGGGAGTGGGCGAGGCGCTGGGAAGAGAAAGCTTCTATCAGTATCTCAATTCCTTCGGTTATCTTGGAAAGACCGGCATTGATCTGCCCGGTGAGGGCGTCGGCGTTTTTGCGTCGGAGGAAAGCTTCACCGATCTCGACCTCGCGATCTATTCCTTCGGTCAGAACTTCAACGTCACCCTCATTCAGCAGATCACCGCGATCTCTGCGGTGGCGAACGGCGGCTATCTTGTCAAGCCGCACATGGTTTCCTCGATCACAGACGACGAGGGAAACGTCATTCAATCCTACGACACCTCGGTGGTCAGACAGGTGGTCAGCAGCGAGGTCTGCAAGACCGTGTCGGACATTCTCGAGGGCGGTGTTTCGGGAAACGGTGGTGCGAAAAACGCCTACGTTGCGGGATACCGCGTTGCCGCAAAGACGGGAACCTCAGAGAAAAAGAACGCGGGAAGCCTCGGAAGCTACGTTTGCTCCACGGTTGCTTATGCACCTGCAGACAATCCGCAATACGCGGTCATCATCATCGTCGATGAGCCGACGTGCAGCGTGCGTTACGGAAGCACGGTTGCAGCCCCCTATGTGGGCAACGTTTTGGAAACGATTTTGCCGTATCTCGGTGTCGAGGCGGTTTATTCCGAGGAGGAATTGCAGAAGCTGGCGGTGGCGGTACCCAACTGTATCCGTCGCGACGGAATCTCTGCGCAGAGCCTGTGTGAGGGAACGAAATACGGCTTTACGGTCGAATTTGTGGGAGATCCCGCAGGCGTTGTGGTAAAGCAGTATCCCGAGGCGGGAACGATTGTGGAAAAGAACGGTGGAAGGATCATTCTTTACACCGACAAGGAAGCCGAGACGCTGACCGTCAAGGTTCCCGATTTGACGAAAATGACGGCGGTTGCCGCAAACCAGCTGTTGATCAACTTGGGCTTTAACATTCGTATTGCAGGTACGAAAAACTATCATGCCGACGGTGTCAGCGCGAGTGTCGTTGCACAGAGCGTGCCGCCGGGAACCGAGCTTGCAAAGGGAAGCGTGATCGAGGTGACCTTCCGTTACCTTGACGACGATGACTACGACGAAAACGCGCTGCCACCCTATCGAAATTAACTGAAAACAAATAAAGACAGATCTTTTGTCGGGAAGTTGAAAGAGAAAACAGATCAATTTTTCGGGAGGAGATGCTGTGAAGCTTTTGGAACTGTGCGCGGTGCTCGGGCAGAAATGTCCCGACGGGCGCGAAACGCTTGAGATCCGCTCGGTCGAGATGGATTCAAGACAGGTGAAAGAAGGCAGTGCGTTCGTTTGCATCCGCGGTCTGCATACCGACGGGCATACTTATATTGCCGATGCGGTTGCGGCGGGGGCAGTTTGCATTATCGCCGAGGTCGGTGCGAATGTGCGAACATCGGAAGAGGTTACTTATTTGGAGGTACCCGATACCAGACGCGCACTTTCGGTTCTTTGCCACGCGTGGTACGGCTATCCGTCCGAAAGACTGAAGCTGATCGGCGTGACGGGAACCAACGGAAAGACCAGCGTGACGCATATCTTGCGATCGGTGTTGGAGGCGTCGCTTTGCCGATGCGGCTTGATCGGAACGGTCGGCTGCGAGTCGGTGGGGAAGCATTTGGACAAGGAAACACCCTTCACGCTTTCCAACATGACCACGCCGGATCCTCCGACGCTTTATCGGATGCTTGCACAGATGGTTGAGGACGGTGTCGAATACGTGCTGATGGAGGTCACCTCCCACGCATTGGCGCTTGGAAAGCTCGAACCGTTGAGCTTTGAAGCAGCCGTATTCACCAATCTGACCCCCGAGCATCTGGATTTTCACGGAACGATGGAGGCATATGCCGAGGCAAAGACCGAGCTCTTTCGCAAAAGTCGGCTTTCGGTGATCAATACGGATTCTCCCTACGGCGAACAGATGCGCATGAGCGCGACGGGAAGAGTCGTGACCTGCGGAACGCGCGGGAGCGAGGATTACGTTGCCGAAAATATCGAGAACTCCGACGACGGAGGAAGTGCCTACGATCTGAAATCGGGAAACGCTTCGATTCATCTGCACTGTCCCATGCCGGGAAGATTTCACGTGATGAATTCCATGCAGGCGGCGATCGTTGCACATGAGCTTGGCTTTGGAATGCGTGCGATCAAAAGCGTGCTGAACACCCTTACCGGAGTGCGAGGACGCATGGAGCGTCTGAGGCTCGGTCCGAGTGCGGATTTTACGGTTCTGATCGATTACGCACACACGCCGGACGCATTGGAAAATCTCTTGCGGACGGCGGCACAGATCAGAAAAAAAGACGGACGGATCGTTCTTCTCTTTGGCTGCGGCGGTGATCGCGACAGAGGGAAACGGCCCGTGATGGGACGGATCGCATCTCTTGGTGCGGATCACGTGATCGTGACCTCCGACAACAGTCGGGGCGAGCGACCGGAGAATATTATAGAAGAAATTCTTGTCGGGATCGACAGGGAAAAGCCATATACCGTGATCATCGATCGCAAGGAGGCAATTCGCCACGCGGTGATCGGGGCACGGAAAAACGACGTGATTTTGCTTGCCGGAAAAGGGCATGAGGAATATGAGATCGACTGCGAGGGAAGAAAGCCTTTTTCGGAGCGGGAGATCGTTCTCGAGGCCTTTGCAGACAAGCGCAGACGAAAAAACGACAGTGACACGACGGAGACGCGATTATGAAAGTGCATTTCAGTACCAATCAACTCAGCTTTGGCACGCTGGCGCGACTGTGTGGCGGAGAGATCCATCAGGGCTCGCTCGGCGAGGTTTCTGTGCAGAATATCTGCACGGACTCCCGTGAGGCAGACGGTCAGACCGCGTTTGTGGCGTTGCGCGGAGAACGCGTGGACGGACACGATTATATCGGCGTGGCGCTGGCAAACGGCTGCCGTTGCGTGATCTGTGAGCATCGCACGGAGGCGATCGAGGAATATCAGGCGACCGCCATCGTGGTCAACGACAGTGAGCTGGCACTCTCCAAGCTGGCAAACGCCTACCGTCAATATCTGCACTGCAAGACGGTTGCCGTAACGGGAAGCGTGGGAAAAACGACCACCAAGGATCTGATCGCGTCGGTGCTTTCCACCGGCACGAAAACCGCCAAAACCGCGGGGAATCATAACAGCACGGTCGGGATGCCGCTGTCGATGGTTTCTCTGCCGACCGACAGTGAATGGTCGGTTCTGGAGATGGGCATGAGCGGATTCGGTGAGATCGAGAGGCTTTCGATCGCCGCCGAGCCGGATATTGCGGTGATCACCAACATCGGCTCGTCTCATTTGGAAATGCTTGGATCGCGTGAGAATATTTGCCGCGCAAAGCTTGAGATCCTTTCGGGACTCAAAAAGGACGGACTTCTGATCCTTTCGGGTGACGAGCCGCTTTTGGAAAACGTACGTGGCAGAAGTTACCGCACGGTTTATGTATCGCTTTTTTGCGAGAAAGCCGACTTTTTTGCAAAGAATATCAGAGTGGAGACCGATCGCACCGTGTTTGACGTGGTTTATCGCGGCGGTGAGGTCAAGGATCTTGCGATCCGCATTCTCGGAAAGCATAACGTTTACGCCGCGCTTTACGCGTTTGCCGTTGCGGTTCATGCGGGAATCGGAGAGTCCAGGATCCGCGAGGGACTTTGGAACTATCTTCCCGAGGGAATGCGTCAGCATATTTACCCGATGGGAAAAATTACCGTGATCGAGGATTGCTACAACGCATCCCCGGAATCCATGATCTGTGCCGTCGACGTGCTGAAGGAATACAGTCTCGGCACGGGCAGACGCAGCGTGGCGGTGCTTGGCGATATGCTGGAGCTGGGAAGTGACAGCCCCGCGCTTCACCGTTCGGTGGGTATTTACCTGGCTCAGAAAAAGATCGACCGATTGTTCACGGTCGGCAGCGGTGGCAATCAGATCGCCGTGGGTGCGCGTCAGAGCGGAATGCCCAAGCACAGCATCGTGCAAAATCCTGACGCAAAAAATCTTGACGCCACTGCCAAGGCTCTTTTGGAAAGCCTTTGCGACGGTGACGTGGTCTTGTTTAAGGCAAGTCGTTCCGTGGAGGCGGAAAGGATCATCACCTACCTTCGGGAACGGCTTTGACGGACGGTTCGGAAAGGAGGCATGCGGACCGTGAATGATTTTACAATCACCTTCGCGGTGACGGCAGTGCTGATCTTTCTGCTGACCGTTCTCTGTGAACGCAAGCTGATTCCGATCTTGAAATCCAAGAAGGTCGGGCAGACCATTCTTGAAATCGGTCCCCGTTGGCACAAGTCAAAGGAGGGGACACCCACCATGGGCGGCATCGGATTCATTTTGCCGATCATGCTCGTGATGAGCGCGTTCTTCGTCTGGCGCGCGGTCGTCGGCGACTCTTCGGCATTCATTCCGCTTGCGCTGACGCTGGCATTTGCGATCGCGAACGGAGCCATCGGCTTTGTGGACGATTATTGCAAGCTGGTGAAAAAGCAGAACGAGGGACTGACCTGGAAGCAAAAGCTGTTTTTGCAGATCTTCATGGCGGCGTGCTACGTTTGTGTCATGGCCTACACGGGCAACACGGACACCTCGGTCGAGCTTCCGTTTTGCGATCTTCGTTGGGAGATGGGATGGTTCTATTACCCCCTGGCGATCGCCGTGCTGGCAGGTGTTGTCAACGGCGGAAACTTTACCGACGGACTTGACGGGCTTGACGGCTCCGTGACCTGCATCGCGGGTGTATTCTTCGCCGTGTGGGCGATTCTGGCAAAGGATCTTCAGCTTGCGATGGTCGCCGCGATCCTCATTGGTGCGACGATTGGATTTTTGGTTTATAACATCTATCCCGCAAGGGTTTTCATGGGAGACACGGGCTCGCTCTTCCTCGGAGCGCTCGTCATCGGCGCGGCGTTTCAGACGGGTGAGGAGATCGTCGGTCTGATCGTGTCGCTGGTGTATATCGTGGAAATGCTCTCCAGCTTTTCACAGACACTCTTCTTCAAGCTCACCCGACGTCTGACGGGAGAGGGGAAGCGCTTGTTCCGCATGGCGCCCCTGCATCATCATTTTGAAAAATGCGGATGGAACGAGCCGGGGGTTGTGATCCTGTTTTCCCTGGTGGAAGCGATCGCGTGCATGATCGCTTGGTTCGCACTTTGAAATGATTTGAGATCAAATTTGACAGAAAGGTTGCTTGGCAGATGAATCACGAAGAAAAACCGTCCGCACAAAACAAAAAGCATGTGTTTTCCTTTGGCAGACGGCGTGAGGAAAAGCGGGAAGCGATCTATCTGGGAGAGACGGTCGAGCTGAGCGAGGAGCGTGAGCTGCCCGCAAAGGGGATCATTGACGTTCCGTTTCTTCTGATCACCGCAGCGCTTGTGCTGTTTGGATGCGTCATGGTGTACAGTGCTTCCTCGGTCTATGCCGAGCAATATCATGACGACAATACTTATTTTATCGCACGTCATCTGCTCTTTCTTCTGATGGCGGTTGCCTTTACGGCAGTAGCCGTTCGGTTTTGCACACCGCGCTTCTGGAAGGATTTCAGCTATATTCTTTACGGTGTCTCCGTCGTTCTGCTCCTCCTGGTGCTTGTCATCGGAGACGACCTGGGGAGTGGGGCCAAGCGTTGGATCAATCTTGGATTTATTACGCTTCAGCCCTCCGAGATCGCCAAGATCGCGTTGGTTCTGACGATGGCGCGATTTATGGTGACGCATGAAAAAAAGATTTTATCCGAGCATCGCTTCGGCGGAAATTTCAAATACGGTGTGATGTATCCCGCCTGCATGATCGGTGTGCTTGTGGTTCTGGTTGCTCTCGAGAGACACATTTCGGGCATCATGATCCTGGGTATGATCGGGATCGCCGTGATGTTCCTCGGCGGAACGAGACTGCGTTGGATCTTTGGCATCGGTGCCGCCGTTGCGTGTGCGGGATGCCTGCTGATCCTGGTTTCCGAATACGCGCAGGCACGCGTGGACACCTGGATCAACATTGAGAATGCCGACCCGTTGGGTGCGGCATGGCAGACGCTGCAGGGCTTGATGGCGATCGGCTCGGGCGGCGTGTTCGGAACCGGCCTTGGAAACAGCCGTCAGAAATTCGGCTACGTTTCCCAGCCGCAAAACGACTTTATCTTCACGATCGTTTGTGAGGAGCTTGGCTTTATCGGAGCACTTCTGGTGGTTGCACTGTTTTTGGCTTACGTTTGGCGCGGATTTCACATCGCGCGACACGCGCCTGACAAATTCAGTGCGTTGACGGTATACGGCTTGACCTTCAAGGTGGCACTGCAGGTGATCCTGAATATTGCGGTGGTTACCAATTCCATGCCGAATACGGGCATCGCGCTTCCGTTCTTCAGCTACGGCGGAACGGCGCTGATGCTGCAGATCTTTGAGGTGGGGATCATTCTTTCGATCTCCAGATACGCCTCTCATAAAAAAATTTGAATTTGAAAACGAACATAAAAAACGGTGAAAGGAGTTTGAGGAATATGAAAAGGCGCAAAAACCATCAATTCAAGATCACGCTTCTGTCGGTTGGCGGAGCATCGGCGCTCTTTCTTTTGTGGATCGCTCTGTTTGGTAAGAAAATGGCCCAAACACAGTTTCAGGGTGTGACGGACGCGGTCTTTGCAGTCATGGCATTGGCGGTTGGCAGCTTTTTGATATTCAGCTTTTTGCCGTATTTCCGCGGAGAGAAGCGTTGGTATTCGATCTCCGCGCTTCTGACAGCCGTCTTCTTTGTCGGAACCGCCATGCTGTTTTCGGTTCCTCTTCCGGGAGGAGTGCTTGGATGAGAGTGCTTCTGACGGGCGGCGGAACGGCGGGGCATATCAACCCCGCGCTTGCGATCGCAGAAACGGTTCGAAAAAATATGCCCGATGCCGAGATCGAGTTCGTGGGAATTCGCAACGGCAAGGAGGCGGATCTGATCCCGCGTGAGGGATACCGCCTGCATTTCGTGGAATCCATGGGAATTCGCCGATCCCTCTCTCCGGCGAACATCAAGGCGATCTGGTTGGCCTGGACCTCTCCGAGGGCCAAGGCAACGCAAAAAATTTTGGATGACTTTGCTCCCGACATTGTCATCGGCACGGGCGGCTACGCCTCCTGGCCGATCATGAAGGCGGCTGCTTTGCGCGGGATTCCGACCGCAGTGCACGAATCCAACGCGCTTCCGGGACTCACCGTTCGCAGATTGCAAAATCAGGTCGATCGGATCTGGACCAATTTCAGCCGTACGGGAGAGCTTTTGAAGCTCAAGGATCCGAGCAAGCTTTTGCAGGTCGGAAATCCCTTGCGAAACGGCTTTGGCGCCATTTCCCGTGAGGAGGCAAGACGCCGACTCGGTCTTGAACAGGGAAGATTGATGGTGCTTTCCTTCGGAGGAAGCCTCGGCGCCGAGGGGGTAAACCGCGCGGTGATCCGCATGATGGCGGAATACACCGCCAAGCATCCCGAGATCCTGCACGTCCACGCGGCGGGAAAGCGTGACTTTGACGCCACAATGGAGGAGTTCCGCAGACAGGGTCTTCATGAAAAGGAAAATTGCCTGTTGGTTGACTATATTTACGATATGCCGCTTCGCATGGCAGCGGCGGACGTGGTGATCTCCCGCGCGGGAGCGATGACGCTTTCCGAGCTTTCCTTGATGGAAAAGACCGCCGTTCTGATCCCGTCCCCCTACGTTGCCGACAATCACCAATATCTCAATGCCAAGGCACTTGCGGACGCGGGCGCGGCGGCACTCGTTGAGGAGTCGCGTCTGGAGGAGGGGCTGCTGACCGAAACGGTTGTGGCTCTGCTTTTGGACGAGCAGCGCCGTCGGGAGATGGAGCGAAGCATCGTCTCGTTTGCCAATCGCGATGCCAACCGCATGATCTGGAACGATATTTTGAAGCTGATCGAAAGATAAAGGATTTTGAACAGAAAGGTGAAGGAAACCGCACATGAATCAACAAACCACCGTGAGCACCAATCCGCAGAACCGTCGTCAAGCGCCCACAGAGCGCAGAAGCGCGCCTCCCGCAAAAAGAAGAGGTCCCGATCCCAAGGTGTTGCGCCTGCTGTACCGTCTGATGCTGATCGTCAGCGGTGCGATCGCGCTCGTCGGTCTCTTGCTCCTGATCCTGCCCGCATTTCAGGTCAAGGAGATCCGCGTGGAGGGGAACAGTCGACACACCACGCAGGAGATCATCGATGCATCGAAGCTGGAGGTCGGTCAGGAGATCCTGGCACTGGATCTGGAGGAAAGCCTTGAGGAAATCTACAAGAACTGTAAATACGTCAAGAGCGCAAGAATTATGCGCACGCCGTTTTCGGTTCGCATTGAGGTGAAGGAATACGAAAAGAACCAGCTGCTTTACACCGAGTTCAACGGAAAATATTACTCTCTGAACCGCGATTTCCGTGTGCTGTCGGAGAGTGCGGATGCCGCAGCGTTTGAGGGATTTCTGTTTGTGAAGATGCCCGAGATCTCGGCACTTGCGGTCGGCTCGAAGCTTCGTTTTTCGAATGCTGATGCAGATCTGTCCTACGTCAATGAGATGATCGATCAATTGGATGCCGGCGGCGTGCTGGCAGAGGTCACCTCTCTCGACGTTTCGGGCAAGCATAGCGTGTCCTACGTCATGTCGGACACCTGCCGTGTCAATTTCGGTAAGGTGGGAGACAGCAAGACCAAGCTTTTGCTGGTCGAAGAGATTCTTTCGCAAAAGGGTGGTGCGGGAGAGACGCTGAGCGTCGTTGACGTCAGCGATCCTCAAAAGCCGACCTACCGTCAGATTTCCGATCCGTCGCTTCTGATGATGCGATGAGATTGTCAAAAAGGAGCCCTCACAGAGAGTGTCAGGGCTCCTTTTTTCTCTTTTTTTGTGTAAAATGATCTTGAAAAATGTGTTTTTGGAAAATAAATTTGAAAATATTCAAAAAAATTCAAAAAACATCTTGCAAAATTCGAAAAAAAATAGTATTATATTATATGAGTAACACTAAAATGCCCGAAAAGGGCGTAATTGTAAAGTTCGGGAGGATAAAACCATGACATTTGAACACGACGATACCATGGAATGTGGCGTCAATATTAAGGTTATCGGCGTCGGAGGCGGCGGAAACAACGCAGTCAACCGCATGATCGTAACCAATATCCGCGGAGTGGATTTCGTTTCCATCAACACAGACCGCCAGGCTTTGCGCAAATCCGAGGCGCCCAGCCAGCTTGTCATCGGAGAAAAAATCACCAGAGGATTCGGCGCAGGCGCAAATCCCCAGATCGGTGCGCGTGCGGCAGAGGAGTCGATCGACGACATCCGTGCAATGCTTGAGGGCACCGACATGGTGTTCATCACCTCCGGTATGGGAGGCGGAACCGGAACCGGTGCGGCTCCCGTGGTCGCACGCGTTGCACGTGAATTGAACATTTTGACGGTTGGTATCGTGACCAAGCCCTTCGCTTTTGAGGGCGCCAGAAGAATGAATCAGGCAGAGGAGGGTATTGCCGAGCTCGCGCAGTACGTCGACTCTCTGATCGTGATCCCGAACGAGAGACTGAAGGAGGTCTCCAACGCAAAGATCACGCTGGTCAACGCGTTCACCATCGCCGATGACGTTTTGCGTCGCGGTGTGCAGAGCATTTCCGACCTGATCAACTACACCGGACTCATCAACCTTGACTTTGCAGATGTGACCAGTGTCATGGCAAACGCGGGCTACGCTCACATGGGCGTTGGTGCCGCAACCGGCAAGGACAAGGCAGAGCAGGCTGCCAAGGAGGCAATCTCCAGCCCGTTGCTTGAGACCTCGATCAAGGGTGCAAAGGGCATCCTGATGAACATCACCGTTTCTCCCGACGTTGCCCTTGACGATGCAGAGCTTGCATCCACGTTGATCGCAAGAGAGGCTCACGTGGACGCAAACGTGATCTGGGGTGTCACGCTCGATCCCGAGCTTGAGGACGAGATGAAGATCACCATCATCGCGACCGGCTTTGAGAAGAAGCCCGACGATGACAAGCGTGATGAGGCTGCCGCTCGCAGCAACAGAAATCAGAACACGCCCACCGATCTCAACCGCAACCGCGGTGCGGTGAACCGCCCCGCAGAAGCAGAGGCAGCAAAGCCGCAGCCGAAGCCTCAGCCCAAGCCGCAGCCGAAGGTTGAGAAGGATGACGATTTCGGCGATCTGTTGGATATGTTCGGCAAGAGATAATTGACAGAGCAATCGAAGGGTTGCGCTTTGAGAGTCGATCTTGAAGCGCAGCCCTTTTTTGGTTTTGAAATCCTCTTGACAAAGGGGAGAAAAACATGTATAATATAGGTATAAAACGTATAGAAAGGGAGGCTTCGGATGAAGGATACGTCTTTGGTGATTTTGGCGGCGGGATTGGGTAGCCGCTTTGGAGGAAACAAGCAGATCTCTCAGGTTGGACCGCACGGTGAGATCTTGATGGAGTATTCGATCTATGACGCCATTGCGGCGGGCTTTACGCAGATCGTTTTCATTTTGAAATCCGAGATGGTGGACACGGTCAGAGAGGGCATCGGCAAGCGTCTTGAGGGGCGCGTGCGCGTGGATTATGCCGTTCAGGATTGGTCGGACATTCCGTCGTGGTATGCCATCCCCGAGGAGCGCACGAAGCCCTTTGGCACCGTTCACGCGGTGCTCGCGGCAAAGCATCTCATTCGAGGTCCGTTTGCCACGGTCAATGCCGACGACTACTATGGCAAGGAGGCGTTTCGCATCATGCACGCCATGCTCGGTGAGCTTGCGGATAAACACGACGCGGGAATGGTGCCGTATATTCTCGGCAACACCATGAGCGAAAACGGCGGTGTGACGCGCGGCATTTGTGAGATTCAAAGAGGCTACCTGGAAAAAGTGGACGAGACGCACGACATTCACTACGAGGAGGACCATCGCATCGTGGGAGAATACGGCGGCCTCGATCCCCAAGAAATGGTTTCCATGAACATTTGGGGCTTTCATCCGGAGCTGTTGCCCGTGATGGAGGAGTATTTTTACGATTTTCTGAGGAAGATCAAGGCGGGCGACGTCAAGGCGGAATGTCTGTTGCCGATCATGGTCAACGATTTTCTGTCGCGCAGACTGATCGCAGTGCGCGCCAAATCCTCTCCCGACCGTTGGTTCGGGATCACCTATCAAGCCGATCGGGATACCGTTGCGGCAGAGCTTCGTCTGCTTCACAAAAAGGGTGTTTATCCGGAGAGCTTGTATCAATGAACGGAAACGGGAAGAAGGCTGTATAAAAGCCTTCTTCCCGTTTTGCTCTGAAAATAAAAATTGCACACCGTGACTGTCAGAGCGCAGGGATGCCATGAGATTGGCATTTCGCAAAAACAGAATGTGGGTGTGCAAAAAAGGGGAACCCGACGAGCGGTTGCCCATCGGCATCTAATATTATACATCAAAACTTGCGATTTGTAAATATTCAATTGTGACGAAAATAGGCGAAAATTTTTGTGAAAAAGATATGAAGTAGAAAATTGCCTTATTTTGGATGAAAAAATTGTGACAAATTACGATGGACATTTGTCGTAGGTCTCTCTCGGTCAGATTTTTGGCAAAAAAAGAGGAGCTCTCTTGACAAAAAGACGGCGATTTGTTATAATGAAAGTTGAAAAAAGAATTTTTGAAGCCCATCCGGAATTTCATGCAAAAGGAGAGTCGAATTATGATGGATCCCATCAAAAAGCAAGCTTATTTTGACGAATTTGAGCGTCGCGGATATGCCAAGGAGGCGAAAGCCGATCCCAATTTCATCCGCATCGTTTCCAGCAACGTGCTGCACAGCCACGATCCTCACTCCCGTGAGGAGGGTGTGCCTCATTTTTCGGAGCGCATGGAGATCCTTGCCGCGCTTTATCTCTATCTCGAGCCCGATTTCATCGGACTCCAGGAGGTCAGCTACGAGCAGCAACCGATCCTGTTTGATCTGCTTTCCGAGAAGTATATCTGCCCGCCTGTCGAGCTGGGAGATTACGTCAATTACAAGCGCTATTCGCCGCCCTATGCCGGCATCCGCGCAAAGCAGAACCACACCCCCACGCTCTATCACAAGGAACGCTATGAGGTGGTGGACACGCGCTATCATTTGATGGACGTGGGAGGCTTGCATTCCTATCATTGGGGCATCTACCGCAGCCTTGCCAATCCCGAGCAAAAATATATCCATATGAACCTGCATTTTTGCCCCTACGGAGACGAGCGTCAGGTGCCGGGTATCCTGGATGCCAGAAACGAGGTCATCCATCTGCAAAGGCTTTATCCCACCACGCCGCTCTTCGTCACGGGTGACTACAACATGATGATCCATTGGGATCATTTCAAGCTCTTCCTCGACGGCTTGAATATGCAAACGGGCATGCTGATCGCCGAGCAGAACGACGGCATCATTGCCAGCAACCACAAGATCAACGATCCCACGCTGGACACCACGCGCACCGCGATCGATCACATCTCGATCACCACCGAGCTTTGCGTCGCCAAGCGCCATCGAATCGTCATGGACGACCTGCTCTGCAAGAGCACCGACCACTGCCCGACCTATCTGGACGTGGAGATCAAGTAAAGATAAGAGAAGAGATTTGCGGGGGAGGGGAACTTCTTGAAAGAAGCTTCTCCTCCCCCGCCCCCCCTCCTCTCAAGAACTTTTGAACACAGGGAAGGGTTCTGTGTGTCCTCTCGCATTTGTAAGAAACACGCCCACGCCTCGGCTTTTTGCCTTGGAGTGGGTGTGTTTTTGCTTGGCGTAAAAAATCTTGACAAGAACGGCAGGATGTGGTATAATAAAAATGAAGATGGTCGTTCGAGTAAAAAGATAATTTTAATAGACCAGAAGATTATTCTAAACATTTTGTTGATGTTAATGTGGGCTATACTATGGGCGTAGATCACTGTTTTGATCCTACCAGAGACTACAATGAAACAACACGAGCTACATCAGTTACTTTTGGAAACGGATACAATTATGGTTTTGGTTATGACTATTATTCAGAGCCGATTGTTTTTGCTAAATGGGGGTGATGTATATGACATTTTCATATGATAAATATTATCGGCAAGACTGTATAGTTCCATTGATTTTGATTCTTTTTTGTTTGATTTTCATGGTTAAAGTTATTATAACGATGATAACAAAAGGAACATTTGATGGGTTGGCTTCCTTTATTAAAACTAACGCATTTCGTATGTTAGCTCTTACAATATTTGTTTTTTTGATAACCATCAATTCTATACATTTGTCTCGAGGTGGAATTTATCTACTTTTTGAAGATGAACAACAAAGCATACAAATAAATGGTGTTATAGAGCAAACCTATAGAATTGATTCTTTAACCGGATCAAAATACGATGTTGAACAAAACCATGGTCGAGGAGAAGTAATTGTTGTAAATGGGAAGAAATATTATTTGATGACATTTGGAGATTTAGTGGTTGGAGATAATGTTATTATTGATGTACTTCCTAAAAGTGGTTTTGTTTTAAAATGTAAAAAAGTGAACTCGCTGAACAGGAACACAGGGAAGGCTTCTGTGTGTCCTCTCGCATTTGTAAGAAACACGCCCACGCCTCGGCTTTTTGCCTTGGAGTGGGTGTGTTTTTGCTTGGCGTAAAAAATCTTGACAAGAACGGCAGGATTTGGTATAATAAAAATGAAGACGGTCGTTCGAGTAAAAAGAATGTAAAAATAAGGACACAGAGAACCGTCCCCTGTGTTCAAGGCAGATTTGTTCGGGGGTGAATCGAGACATTAACGATCTGTATTTTTTGCGGAGGTGGTGAAATGAGAGTAACTAAGAAATTACTTCTTTTTGGTGGAACTTTGATATTAGTTTTTATTCTAATACTGATCGGTTTATATATACATGCATCATATAGTTGGGCATTGCATAATGATTCCATGATTACATTGGCGAACAGAACGATACCGGGATATTCAAAATCGGTTCATGATGATTTGCACATCGAAGAAACAGATGAATATGGAAGATATTTGTTTAGTGTAGATCATGGGGATCCTTCTGCAAAACACGCGTTTATCATAGTGCAAAAGGAAGATCGCGAAAACGAAATTGTGTATTACTATTCCGAATACAGTACGCTTCTGGTTGACGATATTTGGAATTTGTCAGAGGAAGATAAAGAACAGTTAGAATTGCTGAAGCAAAAAAACGACTGGAATCAACCTCTGCAAGAAGACAAAATGACGGCTCTTTCAACAAAGTATAGGGGGCGGACATGAGACAGGGGACGGTTTCTTGTCTTGAACACAGTTGACACTTCTGCGTCTCCCCTGTAACCACCCAAAGAGGCACCGAGTGTTGATTTTCATTTCAATTTGTTGATAAGTTTTGGGGGAGCAAGATCGATGGTTGATTTTTTAAAGTTTATGTTAAAATGTATTTTTAGCATAGGTTATCAGGAGTATACAGGACCACACTCGGATAAGTTGTATATGGTTCTAGGATGTGTAGGGTTCATTGTCTTTGATTTGTCTTTATGGATATTCGGTAGGTTTATTGTAAAAGTTGATTCAATACAGTGGCGTATTATAATAAGCGTATTGATTTCCTTAGTAATCGTTATTCTTTACTTTTTTATCGCATACTGCTTTGTTCGATGACACCGTTTCTTTTGTGAACACAGGTGACTGTTAGCGTGAAAACCGCTGTTGTCAACCTGTGAATCTCCCCAAAAGGCACCGAATGTTGATTTTCGGTGCCTTGGAGAGGGAACACCACCACCTACAACGCCGATGGCATCCGCACGAGCAAGACCATCAACGGAATGAAGCACGAGTATTTGCTCAACGGTAGCCAAATCGTTTCCGAAACCTGGATTGAGGGCGGTGTGGAACATCTGTTGGTGTACCTGTATGATGAAAAGGGCGCCCCGATCGGATTGAAATATCGCACCGGTGCATATGCAACAGGCATATTCGATTATTTCTTCTTTGAGAAAAATCTGCAAGGGGATACAATCGAATAAAGAATATTCAGCTGTAATACATGAGGAGGTAATAGGAAATAAAACCTATTATACGTATTCGCTTATTAGTATAGGTACGAACGATCGCGTCCGCCCCTATTATCCCGTTGAAAAGAATGCGGTTGCAGTAGTACATACACATGGTAATCGTGATAGGTATTCAAATGGAGAGGAACTTTCTACTGAAGATGCTAATCATTCTGAATATCATGGAATTCCTATATATTTGATTACTCCAAATAAGATCATACGTATATATGATCCGCAAACAAATGAGTATGACACTATTCCATGGGAGTGAAACATATAATGAAACATATAAAATTAAGAAACAAGTTGAAATTTATAGTACTCTTCTTAACGCTTATAGTGGTAGTGGTGTCTATTATTATAGGTTTAATCATAAAAATTCTTCCCAAATATGAAGGAGAGTATAATATAGATGATTATGCTCGTAGAATAGAAATGGGATACAAGTCGTCTCAAACGTATCAACCAATAAAAAGTCAATATGATGCTTGTAAATTTGCACATGTTGTAGTCAATGAAGCATATCCCGAAGAAAATCTTTCGTTGTTTGATTTATATTACGAGAAAAAAGTATACTATGATCAACATTCTGATACTTGGTTAGTATATTTTTGTCCGCCTGTCGATGTTTTAGATGGCGGATTTACATGTATTATTTCATCCGACGGCACTGTGATTTCTTGTTGGGGTAGCTGAACACAGGTGACCGTTTTGTGTGTCCCATGTAACTAACCTCTCGAGAGGCACCGAATGTTGATTTTCGGTGCCTCGGGAGGAATGGCGATTTCTGCAACACTCAATTCTGATTCCATACAAGAATTTGCAGACCAAGGTAACTGGGGAACAGTTGCGGGAACTGCAATAGGAGGTTTTACTGGTAGTGTATGCGGGTATAGGAACGGAAGAGGGATGGATAATCTGTCCATGCCTACTGACAAAGGAAGACTGAACCATATTTTTTCTAACGAGCAAGGTCATGTTCCTTATACGGCGCAAAATCAAAAATTACTAACAGGCATTTCCAATCCTAAAAACTATGTTGGAACGGATCAATATGGTAACTATTGGTATAGCAAAACTTTACCTGATGGTTCTCAAGCATGGTCTGAGGTGAGAAATGGAATTATTTGGGATGCGGGGATAAATTCAATCCCGCGTCAGTGGAATCCTCAAACCGGCTTTAAAAAAGGAGGGATAATATTGTGTATGCCAATTATCTGATTTTGTTTAAATTATTAAATTATTGTTTTGATAAAAGCACCGATATGGATCTTCCTCCATTTTTAGGAGAGGTGTCGCCCTATACGTGGGACGGAATGCCCATGAATCAAGAAGTTTATTGTGAATGGAAGAAACGGAGTGAAAATTTAATATCTGTTCAAGAAATATTGTTCGGTGTGGTGGATTTGTTGAGCTTTTATGAAAATAAATACAATTTTGATTTTACGGATACCAAAAAAATTCTATTTGAAATATCAGAGGCACAATTTAATTTCATTGTTCAATGAGAACCGAGCACAGAGGATGGTTCTATGTGTCTCCAATAAGAACTAAAAAACAGGCACCGAATGTTGATTTTCGGTGCCTTTTTGAAAAAAATCATTGCACAAAAAATATTTTGAAAAAATCATCAAAACCTCTTGACAAAGGGGAAAAGATGGTGTATAATATAGCGGTAAAACAAAGCAGAACACTCCGTTCTCACCTATCCGCCGGTTGCGAGATGGGTTGATATTCTTTCTTTTCTTCCTTGTTATAAGGGGGATTTTGGGAGCCGTGCGGAGAGTGATGTCTTTGTACGGTTATTTTTTTTCGCTTGGAGGTGTTGAACTATTAGCGCGAAAGACAAAGAAAACCTGCTCAACGAGGAGATCAACGCAAAGGAAGTGCGTCTGATCGGTGCTGACGGAGAGGTGCTTGGCATCATGAGCTCCGCAAAGGCATTGGAGATGGCGTATGACCGAGGATTGGATCTGGTGATGATGGCTTCCCAGGCAACCCCGCCCGTGTGCAAGATCATGGACTACGGAAAATTCCGCTTCGAGCGTGACAAGCGCGAGAAGGAAGCCAAGAAGAAGCAGCAGACCGTGGAGCTGAAGGAGATTCAGCTTTCCTGCCGCATCGACACGCATGACTTTGAGACCAAGGTCAAGCACGCTCTGCGTTTCTTGTCCGACGGAAACAAGGTTCGCGTCGTGATGAGATTCAAGGGACGCGAAATGAGTCACATGCACATCGGCCGCGAGGTGCTCGAGAAGTTCGAGAACGCTTGCGCAGAGGTCGGAACGGTTGACAAGAAGCCGGTGCTGGACGGCAGATTCATGAGCATGGTGATTTCACCTGTCAAAGCCAAATAATTCGGCACGCGAAACAGGATGCTCAGGAGAGCATCGAAATAAATCTTCGGCAGAATCCAAATGCCGAAAAACGAAAAAGGAGTTTTTAAAATGGGAAAGATCAAGACACATAAGGCTTCCGCCAAAAGATTTTCCGTTACTGCAAACGGCAAGGTAAAAATGTTCCACAGCTCTCACCGTCACAAGACCGGTAACAAGAGCGCAAAGAGACTCAGACATCTGCGTTCCAGCACGATGGTGGAGGGTAAGATGGCAGAAAATCTGAAGACGTTGGTTCATTGATTTAGAGAAACGGAGGATATGAAAAATG
>JAZSJS010000058.1:0-27833 GCA_045534435.1 Eubacteriales bacterium | reverse complement strand
GGAATACGTCGAGCCCGAAACCGAGTATTCGGACGTTGATCTTGAAAGCACGCTTTCAGAGCTTCTTGACTATGCGGCAGAGAAGGGCGCAAGAAGATGAGCGCCAAGGAGATCATTCTCGCGCTCAACGAGATCGGTGGCAAGAACGGCATCGGTCTGCTCGACATCGTCGAGAACCGTTTGGTCGGCATGAAGTGTCGCGGCGTTTATGAGACGCCCGGCGGAACCATTCTTTACAAGGCGCACAGCGTGCTGGAGAGCATCTGCCTTGACAAGATGACCGCTCATGAGAAGCAGAAGCTTTCGATCACCTTCGCCGAGCTGGTCTACAACGGTCAGTGGTTCACTCCTCTTCGCGAGGCGCTTTCCGCCTTCGTTGACAAGACGCAGCAGGCCGTGACGGGTAAGGTTCGTCTGAAGCTCTACAAGGGCAACATGATCAACGCGGGCGTATGGAGTCCCTATTCTCTGTACAGCGAAGAGATCGCAACCTTCGGTGAGAGTGATTACAACCAGAAGGATTCCGAGGGCTTCATCAACCTCTTCGGTCTGCCGATCAAGGTGCAGGCGATCGTTGACGCAAAGAACAACAAATAATTGTGAAGCATATGAACGTGTCCTGCACGGCTTTTTGAGCGTGCAGGACGGCGTTGTTTCTAAAAAGAAAGGGTATTGAAACGCATTATGGCAAAAATGTGGGCGGGAAGAACGGCAGGCGAGGTCGATCGCATTGCCGACGACTTCAATTCTTCCATCGGTTTTGATTCGAGAATGTTCCGACAGGATATTCGGGGAAGCATGGCGCACGCGGCGATGCTGGGCGCACAAGGGATCATTTCTCAGGCGGAGGCGGAGACGCTGATCGCGGGACTTGAGGAGATCCTTGCCGATCTGGAGAGCGGCAAGCTTGAGATCGACCTTTCCTGTGAGGACATTCATATGTTTGTGGAGCAGGAGCTGACCGCAAGGCTTGGCGACGTGGGCAAAAAGCTGCACACGGCACGCAGCCGGAACGATCAGGTGGCGTTGGATATGCGTATGTATCTGCGTGATGAGACCGACTGTGTGATCGGAAAGATCCGCGCGCTCATCGACGTGCTTCTTGCGCAAGCAAAGGAAGGGCGTGAGGTCATCATGCCGGGATATACGCATCTGCAACGCGCACAGCCGATCACCTTTGCCCATCATCTGCTGGCATATGCCATGATGCTTTTGCGCGATGCCGACCGCTTTGCCGACACGAAGAAGCGCATGAACGTCTCTCCCATCGGCTCCTGCGCGTTGGCGGGAACGACCTACGACACCGACCGTTGGTTCGAGGCGAAGCAGCTTGGCTTTGCAGACATCTGCCGCAACAGCATCGACGGCGTTTCCGACCGTGATTTTTGTGTGGAATTTCTTTCCTCCGCCGCCACACTGATGATGCATCTCTCTCGCTTTTCCGAGGAGCTGATCCTATGGTCAAGCTGGGAGTTTAAATTTGTGGAGCTTTCCGATGCCTACACCACCGGCTCGTCGATCATGCCGCAAAAGAAGAATCCCGACATGGCGGAGCTGATCCGCGGCAAGACGGGACGTGTTTACGGTGACCTGATGGCACTGCTCACCACTCTCAAGGGCCTGCCTCTGGCATACAACAAGGATATGCAGGAGGACAAGGAGAGCGTGTTCGACGCGGTCGACACCGTCAAGATGTGTCTTGACGTGATGATCCCGATGATCGCGGGCATGAAGCCGCTCCCCGAAAACATGAAGGCGGCAGCACAGAAGGGCTTCATCAATGCCACCGACCTGGCGGATTATCTGGTCAAGAAGGGCTTGCCCTTCCGCTCGGCATATAAAATTTCCGGACAGATCGTCGCACTCTGCATCTCGCAGGGACAGGTGCTTGAAACCCTGCCTCTCGAGACCTACCGCACGTACAGCGAGCTGTTTGAGGAGGATCTTTATGCCGACATCGATCTTTGGACCTGCGTCAAAAAGCGCATTTCCGAGGGCGGCGCATCTCCCGATTCGGTGGACGCGCAGATCTCTTTCGTAGAGGAGAAGTTGAAAAATGGCTAAGATATTTATCGACGGCAGTGCCGGAACGACGGGCTTGCGGATCCGCGAGCGTTTGTCCGAGCGCAAGGATCTTGAGATGATCCTGCTGCCTGAGGAGAAGAGAAAGGATCTTGAGGCGCGCAGGGAAGCGCTGAATGCGGCTGACGTTGCTTTCCTTTGTCTGCCCGATGCGGCGGCGATCGAGGCGGTGTCCCTGGTGGAGAATCCCAACGTCGCGATCATCGATACCTCGACGGCGCACAGAACCAATCCCGCTTGGGAATACGGCTTTCCCGAGCTTGTCGGCAGACGCGAGCGGATCGCGGCATCCAAGCGGATCGCGAATCCCGGCTGCCATGCGAGCGGATTTGTGGCATTGGTCGAGCCGCTTGTACGCGCGGGCGTGATCGCGCCCGATGCAGCCCTGACGGCATATTCCTTGACGGGATATTCCGGCGGCGGCAAGAAAATGATCGCCGAATACGAGGCCGACGGACGCGAGGCACTGCTTGACGCGCCGCGGATGTACGGACTGACGCAAAAGCACAAGCATCTTCCCGAAATGAGTGCGGTCTGCGGACTTTCGACGTCTCCCATCTTCTGTCCTGTGGTCGCACCGTTTTATTGCGGCATGGAGGTGACCGTTCCTCTCTTCGCAAAGGATGCTTGCACAGACGCAGAGAAGATCCGCGACGTTTACCGTGCATATTACCAACAAGGACTGATCCGCTTTGCGGAGAATGCCGATGAGACGGGATTTCTTTCGGCGTCGGCACTTGCCGGACGCGACGACATGCAGATCACCGTCGTTGGAAACGAAGAAAGAATTTTGCTGGTCGCGCGCTTTGACAACCTTGGCAAGGGTGCGTCGGGAGCGGCGATTCAGAACATGAATATTCTGCTCGGTGCGGATGAGAACACCGGATTGGTTTGTTGATCCCGGGGCAAAAAAACAGGAGAGGTTCAGACATGATGAAAATGATCTCGGGCGGTGTGTGTGCCGCCAAAGGCTTTACGGCAAGCGGAATCCACTGCGGCATCCGCAAGAACCGCACCAAAAAGGATCTGGCTTTGATCTTCAGTGAGAAGCCGGCTTCCACAGCAGCGGTATATACGACGAATCTGGTCAAGGGTGCACCCCTGACGGTGACGAAGAATCATATTTCGGACGGTATTGCGCAGGCGGTGATCTGCAACAGCGGAAACGCCAACACCTGTAATGCCAACGGCATTGAGGTGGCGGAAAAAATGAGCGATGCGTTGGCGTCCGCCATGGGAATCAAGGCGAGCGACGTCGTGGTGGCATCGACCGGAGTGATCGGTCAGCCGCTCAATCTCGAGCCGATCGTGACGGGCATTCCCTCGCTGGTCGCGGCGCTCTCAAAGGAGGGCGGAGACGACGCGGCGGAGGGTATCATGACCACCGATACGGTCAAAAAGGAGATCGCCGTGGAGTTTTCGGTCGGCGGCAAGACCTGCCGTCTGGGCGGAATCGCCAAGGGTAGCGGCATGATCCATCCCAACATGGCGACCATGCTCGTGTTCCTGACAACCGACGCGGCAATTTCTCCCGCGATGCTTCAAAAGGCACTCTCGACCGATATTGCCAACACCTTCAACATGGTCAGCGTGGACGGAGACACCTCGACCAACGACATGGTCACCGTGCTTGCCAACGGCATGGCGGGGAACGATGAGATCGTTTCCGAGGGCGCAGATTTTGAGGCGTTTATGCAGGCTCTCAATACGGTCACCGTCTATCTCTGCCGCATGATCGCAGGTGACGGTGAGGGTGCGACCAAGCTGCTCGAGTGTCGCGTCAGCGGTGCAGAGGACGTTGCGACTGCCAAGACCGTGGCAAAGAGTGTCATTTGCTCCAGCCTGCTCAAGGCGGCGATGTTCGGAGCCGATGCCAACTGGGGACGCGTGCTTTGCGCCATCGGTTACAGCGGCGCAAATGTGGACGTCGATCGCGTGGACGTATCCTTCCGCAGTGCGAAGGGCGAGATCGCGGTCTGCAAAAACGGTGCGGGTATCGAATTTTCCGAGGAAAAGGCAAAGGAGATCCTCTTGGAAAAGGAAATTGAAATTTTGGTTTCGGTCGGCGCGGGTGCCTGTGAGGCAACGGCGTGGGGCTGTGATCTGACCTATGATTACGTCAAGATCAACGGCGATTACCGTACGTAATTGAGGAGAGAGAAAACATGGAGAATCATTTTTCCAATGCGCAGCGCGCACAGGTGCTGACCGAGGCGTTGCCGCATATTAAGCGTTATACAGGCAAGATCGTTGTGGTGAAATACGGCGGAAATGCCATGGTCAACGAGCAGATCAAGGAGCAGGTCATGGAGGACATCGTTCTTCTGTGGCTGATCGGCGTGAAGATCGTGCTGGTGCACGGCGGTGGTCCCGAGATCAGTGATATTATGGCAAAGCTCGGCAAAAAGCCGGTGTTCGTGGACGGACTCCGCGTGACCGACAAGGAGACCGTGGACATCGTGCAGATGGTGCTTGCGGGCAAGGTCAACAAGACGCTGGTGAACCTGTTGGAAATGACCGGCGGCAAGGCGATGGGAATTTCGGGCATGGACGGTCGACTCATCGAGGCAAAAATCAAGGACGAGCGCCTCGGATACGTGGGCGAGATCACCAAGATCCACATCCGTCCCGTGATCGATCTCTTGGAAAAGGGCTATATTCCCGTCATTTCCACGGTCGGCTGCGACAGGGAAGGAAATGCTTACAACATCAACGGCGACACCGCTGCGGCTTATATCGCGGGCGCGTTGGGCGCCGAGCGTCTGATCATGATGACCGACATCGCGGGACTTCTTCGCGATAAGGACGACCCCTCGACGCTGATCCCCAACGTCACGGTCTCCGAGGCGAACGCGTTGCGTGAGGAGGGCGTGATTTCGGGCGGTATGATCCCCAAGATCGACTGCTGCGTGGAGGCGATACAGAAGGGCGTGAAGAACGTCATTATCATGGACGGAAGAGTGCCGCACTCGATCCTCATGGAGCTTTTGACCGATGAGGGTGCGGGTACGATGGTAACGGGAGATTGAGATGAGTGATCTGAAAGTCATTGACAAGAGCTACGTTGCGGGAACCTATAACCGTTTTCCCGTAGAGATCGTTTCGGGCAAGGGCTCTGAGGTGTTTGACGAGACAGGAAAGCGATATATCGACATGGGCTCTGGAATCGCGGTTAACTCCTTCGGAATTGCCGACGAGGCATGGAAAAATGCCGTCATTGAGCAGCTCGGCAAGGTCCAGCATATGTCCAATTTGTACTACACCGAACCCTGTGCGCGTCTTGCAAAGATGCTTTGCGAGCGTACGGGAATGAAGAAGGTCTTTTTCTGCAACTCGGGAGCCGAGGCGAATGAGTGCGCCATCAAGGTCGCTCGCAAGTATGCGGCAGAGAAGAAGGGTGCGGAATATTCAACGGTCATCACACTGCAAAACAGCTTTCACGGCAGAACGCTGACCACGCTTGCGGCAACCGGACAGGAGCACTATCACGAGCTCTTCCAACCGCTCACCCCCGGATTCGTTCACACCCCTGCCAACGATGCCGCGGCGCTCATCAAGCTTGCCAAGGAGCAAAAGGCGGCAGCCATTCTGATGGAGTGCGTGCAGGGCGAGGGCGGTGTGATCGCTTTGGAAAAGGATTTTGTCAGAGCTGTTGCGGAGTTTGCTGCACAGGAGGACATCCTTTTGATGATCGACGAGGTGCAGACCGGAAACGGCCGCAGCGGCGCGTTGTATGCTTACATGAATTTCGGAATCACCCCCGACGTGGTGACCACCGCGAAGGGAATCGGCGGAGGACTGCCGCTTGGCGCGGCAATGCTCGGAGAAAAGGTGCAGAACGTGCTCGGCTTTGGCGATCACGGCTCGACCTTTGGCGGAAACCCCGTGGCTTGTGCCGGTGCGATCAGCATTCTGGAGCGGATCGACGAAGCTTTTTTGAATGACGTATGCAAAAAAAGCGACTATATTTTCTCGGAACTGAAGAATGCCAAGGGCGTTCGCTCGGTCAGTGGGATGGGACTCATGATCGGCATTGAGACCGACCGTCCCGCCGCCGAGATCGTCAAGAGCTGCATGGCACAGGGCGTGCTTTGCCTGACTGCCAAAAGCAAGGTCCGATTGCTCCCGGCACTCAATATCCCCATGGATCTGCTTGCCGAGGCCATCGAAATCATCAAACGCGCTTGCGCGGAGGAGGAATAACGTATGAATTTGAAGGGTAAGCATTTTTTGAAGCTGTTGGATTTTACCCCTGCCGAGATCGAGGGACTGCTGGATCTTGCGGCAGAGCTCAAGCAACAGAAAAAGCAGGGGATCCCGCATCGCCTTTGCGAAGGGAAGAGCATCGCGCTGATCTTTGAAAAGACCAGCACCCGCACGCGCTGCGCATTCGAGGTCGCGGCGGCAGATCTGGGAATGCATCCCACCTATCTGGATCCCAACGGTTCGCAGATCGGAAAGAAGGAGAGCATCGCGGATACCGCGCGCGTGCTGGGCAGAATGTATGACGGCATCGAATACCGCGGCTTTGGACAGGATATCGTGGAGGAGTTGGCAAAATATGCCGGCGTTCCGGTTTGGAACGGACTCACCAATGAGTTCCACCCAACACAAATTTTGGCTGACTTTTTGACGGTGCGTGAGCATTTTGGCTCTCTCAAGGGTAAAAAATTGGTTTACATGGGTGACGCGCGCTACAACATGGGCAATTCCCTGATGGTGGGTTGCGCAAAGATGGGAATGCACTTTGTTGCCTGCGCACCGAAGGCCTATTTCCCGAACGACGAGCTGGTGAACACCTGCCGCGCGATCGCCGCCGAGACCGGTGCCGTGATCGAGCTTTGCGAGGATCCCACCGTTGCGGTCAAGGATGCGGACGTCATCTACACCGACGTCTGGGTTTCGATGGGCGAGCCGGACAGCGTTTGGCGCGAGAGAATCGAGGCACTTTCTCCCTATCGCGTGACGAAGCAGCTGATGGATCTGGCAGGCGCGCAGTGTCGCTTCATGCACTGTCTGCCCGCATTCCATGACCTGAACACGACGATCGGCAAGCAGATTCACGAGAAGTTCGGAATCGATTGCATGGAGGTGACCGACGAGGTCTTTGAGTCGGAGCAGTCGATCGTGTTCGATGAGGCGGAAAACCGTATGCATACCATCAAGGCGGTCATGGCGGCAACACTGAGAGTGCTTTGAAAGAAATGTTATAATGGATCAACCGAAAAACACGGGTACATTTTTTCTGGAAATTGTGCCCGTGTTTTCTTACTTTCTTTTTTTGAAAAAATGGAAAAAAAGGAAAATTTTACCTTAAAATCCATTCAAAAACCTCGAAAAAGTGTTTTATTTTTACTAAAAGGTTGACAATATCTACTTAATATGATATAATACCATGGGAGTTAGTTGCGAGTAAAAAAAGCTTGTAAAGATAAAAAAATAGAACTCTGAGGAGCATGAAAAATGAAAGGTTCCCAACAATTCAAGCCGTTCCCCAAAAAGGTTTGGCTCGCCTCGCCTACCATGCACGGCGAGGAATTGAAATATATCACCGAGGCATATGAGACCAATTGGATGAGTACGGTTGGAGAAAATATCAATGAGGTGGAGCGTGTCGCGGCAGAAAAAGCCGAAATGAAATATGCCGTTGGACTGTCCTGTTGCACCGCGGCACTTCATCTTGCGGTCAAGCTTGCCGGCGAGAGGTTGTACGGAAAGCCTGCGATCAGCCATGGCGCGTTGGAGGGAAAGCGAGTGTTTTGCTCGGATATGACCTTTGACGCCACCTTGAATCCCGTGGTTTATGAGGGCGGAATCCCTGTGTTTATCGACACGGAGGAGGCGTCCTGGAACATGGATCCGATCGCACTTGAAAAGGCGTTTGAGCTTTATCCCGATGTGAAGCTGGTCGTTTCAGCCGAGCTGTACGGATTCCCCGGAAGAATGGATCTCATCAAGAAGATCTGCGAAAAGCACGGCGCGTTGCTCATCGAGGATGCAGCCGAAGCGATGCGGGCGACGCACGACGGAAGACAGTGTGGTTCCTTCGGGGACTATTCCGCAATCAGCTACAACGGAAACAAGATCATCACCGGCTCTGCCGGCGGTTGCTTTTTAACGAATAGCCTCGAGGATGCAAACAAGGTTCGCAAATGGTCGACCCAGGCAAGAGAGAATGCGCCGTGGTATCAGCATGAGGAGGTTGGCTACAACTACCGCATGAGCAACGTCGTGGCGGGTGTCGTCCGCGGACAGTATCCGCATCTGGAGGAGCATATCGCACAGAAAAAGGCAATTTATGAAAGATACCGCGAAGCCTTCAGAGATCTGCCCGTGCAGATGAATCCGATCACGGAGGGTACCGAGCCGAACTATTGGCTCTCCTCGATACTCATTGATCGTGACTGTATGTGCAAACAGGTCAGAGACGATTCGCGCGCGCTTTACGTCAAGGAAAAGGGCAAGACCTGTCCGACAGAGATCCTGGATGCTTTGGCAAGCTGTAATGCCGAGGGCAGACCGATCTGGAAGCCGATGCATATGCAGCCGATGTACCGTATGCATGAGTTTATCACCCGAGAGGGAAGCGGCCGTTGCAGAACCAATGCCTATATCGCGGGCGGTTGTGCCGACGTCGGAGCCGACATCTTCGAGCGAGGCCTGTGTCTGCCGAGTGACAACAAGATGACGGTTGAGGAGCAGGACAAGGTCATAGATATTATCGGAAGCTGCTTCAACTAAATTTGAATTTTGAATGAGGAATACATAATGTACGCAAAGTTTTTTAAGAGATTAATAGACTTTATCCTATCACTGATGGCTTTGATTGTACTGTCGCCGATTTTGATGATCTTGATTGTAGTTGGTGCAATCGCTATGAAAGGCAATCCGTTTTTTCTACAACCGAGACCCGGTAAAAAAGGAAAAGACGGAAAAGAAAAGATTTTCATGTTGATCAAATTCCGTACCATGAGTAATGCAAAAGATAAGGATGGAAATCTTCTCCCTGACGATCAACGTCTCGGCAAGTATGGTGCATGGCTTCGTAGCACTTCTCTTGACGAGCTTCCGGAGTTGTTAAACATCGTAGCAGGACACCTTGGAATCTGCGGTCCGAGACCCTTTTTGGTTCGGGATTGTGTTTTCATGACCGATGAACAACGCAGACGTCACGATGTTCGTCCCGGTTTGACAGGACTTGCACAAGTGAACGGAAGAAATAATATTACTTGGGAACAAAAAATTGAATATGATCTGCAATATATTGACCATGGAATTACCTTTATCGGTGATATGAAGATTATCTTTCAAACAGTCAGAAAGGTTCTCAAAAGAAGTGATACGGTTCGTGAAGGAACGGTATCAGATATGGACTTCGGAGATTGGCTGATGATGGAAGGTAAAGTGGATCAAGAAACTTATGATAAGAAACAAGAAGAAGCAAAGGAACTATTGAGGATATAATCAATGATATACGATGATTTTTCAGTTGCTATTTCTGTCTATAAGAATGAGCAAGCTGATTTTTTAGATCGCGCTTTGGAAAGTATTACGGACTTGCAATCAATAAAACCAAGTGAAATTGTTTTGGTTGTGGACGGTCCGATTGGTGATGACTTAAATCAAGTTATCGCAAAGTATGAAGGAAAATATTCTTTTTTAAAAACGATTCGATTGTCGCAAAATGGTGGACTTGGCAATGCATTGCGAATTGCTGTGGAAAATTGTAGCCACGAATTAATCGCGCGGATGGATAGCGATGACATTTCTTTACCAAATAGATTTGAAGAACAGTTGAAATTGTTCAAAGAGAATCCCAACCTGGATATTGTTGGTGCGGACATAACTGAATTTATTGATACTGAGGACAATATTGTAGCACAAAGAAAGGTTCCGACAAAGGATTCCGAGATCAAAGAATATCTTAAGATCAGATGCCCGTTTAACCATGTGTCTGTTATGTATAAAAAGAGTGCTGTTATAAAAGCAGGAGGGTATCTGGATTTGTTTTGGAACGAAGACTATTATCTGTGGATTCGCATGTGTGAATTGAACTGCATGATGGCGAATACAGGTACGGTGTTGGTCAATGTTCGAACCGGCAAAAATATGTATAAACGTCGTGGCGGAATAAAATATTTCCAAAGTGAAAAATATTTGCAGAATTATATGTTGAAAAGAAAAATAATCGGTTTTTCGACATATTGTGTAAATCTTATAAAAAGAGTGATTGTACAAGTATTTATTCCACCTGCAATTAGAGGTTGGGTGTTTAGAAAGTTTGCAAGGGAGAAGCGAGAGGATGGAACAAAAGAAATATAAGATCGGATATACTACCGGCGTTTTTGATATGTTTCATATTGGACACTTGAATATTTTGCAACGCGCCAAGGAGCAGTGTGAATATCTTATAGTTGGAGTTTCTACCGATGAGGTTGTTCAGGTTTATAAGCACAAGAATCCAATCATTCCCTTTGAGGAAAGATGCGCGATTGTGTCGGCAATAAAATATGTTGATAAGGTCGTTCCTCAGGTATCTATGGACAAAATGGAGGCGTATAAAAAGCTTGGATTCGATGCTATCTTTCATGGAAACGACTGGAAGGGAAGTGACATGTACAATAAGATCTCCGAGGATTTCAAGACTATTGGCGTGGAGGTTGTGTTTCTTCCTCATACCGACGGTATTTCTTCAACACAGTTGGCTGAAAGATTGAAAGGCAAGGCGGCAAAATGATAAAAATTCAAGATAAGGCACTGTGTTGCGGTTGCGGAAGTTGTGCTAAGGTATGCCCCAAGGGCGCCATTACTATGGAGGCGGATAAGTGTGGCGCAAAATATCCTAAGATTGATGCGAATAAATGTGTTGATTGCGGTATTTGCGACAAACATTGTCCTGTCTTGAATTATTCAAAGGGCGAGAATTTGTCCCATACTTTATATGCCGCTTACGCAAATGATCCCGATACACGCTACGAGGGCTCGTCCGGAGGCATGTTCGGATTGTTGGCTAAAAGCGTAATTGCCCGGGGCGGAGCGGTTTATGGCGCGGCATTTGACGGGAATTTTCAGCTTCGTTGTACAAGAGCAATTGCAGAAGAGGAGTTGAAGCCTCTTTATAAATCGAAATATCTTCAAAGCGAGCTGACAATTGCTTTTGACTCTATAAAAAACGATTTGGAAAGCGGTTTACCCGTGCTTTTTGTATCAACTCCGTGCCAAGTTTTTGCTTTGAAGCTGTTTTTGAAAAAAGCTTATGAAAATCTTTTGCTTGTGGATTTTCTTTGCCACGGCGTTCCTTCACAGGAGTTGTTTGATAGGTGCAAGGAATATGATGAAAAAAAGAACAAATGCAAAATAACTGATTTTCAATTCAGAGCGAAAAAGAAAAATGGCTCCACTCCTCATTATTTTAAGATAAAGTACAAAAAAGAAAAAAAAGAATATGTTAAGACAGAGCTTTATGTGAAATCAAGCTATTATTATGGATTCCAAAAATATATAACTCTACGAGATAGTTGCTATTCATGTAAGTTCGCATACAGTAACAGATGCTCCGATATTACGATTGGAGATTTTCACACGATTGATAAATATGTTCAAGGCATAAACCGCTTTGACGGAGTTTCTACGGTTTGTATCAACACCCCAAAAGGACAAGCAGCATGGCAAAGCATACAGGAGAAGACTGTATCTACCCTTGTAGATTTTAAACTGATATATAATGCGGGTGAACTTATGCACGGAGGTACTCAAAAGCCACCGCGTCGCGATGATTTTGTGCGTGCGATGGAGGCCGAGAACTTTGATGCCGTTGCAGCTAAATATCTTGACGGCTCAAAAGAATATGCTAAACAGATATATTATGGAATGCCCTCTCCCGTGAGAAAAATAATGAGAAAGCTTTTGAGGATCGAATGATGAAATATATGCGCGAAGTGGATGACACCTACGGTTTTTTAGAATTGCAGGATAAAATTCTTGAGATTGCAGTAGAGGTGGACAAATTCTGCCGCGAAAACAGTATTGACTACTGTCTGATGGGCGGTTCTGCGTTGGGTGCCAAGCGTCACGGAGGCTTTATTCCGTGGGATGACGACCTGGATATATTTATGACTCCCGATAATTATGAAAAATTCCGCACGGCATTCAATGAAAAGATGGATAAGGAGAAATTCTATCTCCAGGAATGGGGACTTTCTGATGGTATGGTTACCACATCTAAGGTGCGCATGAATGGAACTACGTATATTGAGGAGAGCATCAAGGATTGGGATATCCATCATGGAATTTATATTGACATTTTCATTCTTCACAATTGTCCCAATGGCAAGCTTGCAAGAATGCACCAGTGCCTCTGGGCAAAATACGTTATCATGAAAGGTCTTGCTGATAGGGGCTACAATCGCAGAGGCGGATTTTTGGGATTTGCTTTAAAGGTGATGTCAATTTTCCCCGCACGCTTTCTTGTTAAGCACGGCTTAAAGCAGGTTTACAAATATCGCAACAAAAAAACCAATTATTTTTGTAATTTTATGGGAAAAGCAGTTTTCAAAAATGCAATCTACAAAAGAGAGTGGTTTGAAAATAGCGTATATGCCCCCTTTGAAAAAACGGAACTCAAAATACCCGAAAATCTTCACGATTTTCTTACATTTAGATTTGGTGACTATATGCAGATTCCCTCTCCTGAAAGAATAAAGTGGGAGCAGCATGCCCAATCTTGGAATACGACAAAAGATTTCAGAGAAATTCTTGAATCTGTGAAAGATTTCTCTGATGAAAAGAAATTGATATAATTGTTACAATAATAATCTGAAATTGAACCGTAAATAGCAAATGACTATATTGGATTTTTTTGAAAATTATAGGAAGCGGCACGAAAACACTTGATTTGGAAAAGTAAGAAAATAGCATTTAAAGCAAAATACAACAATGTATAAATTTAAGGCATATCGTTGGTTGGAGGATAGCTATGTGTAAATTTTCAATAATTGTTCCTTGTTATAATATTGAAAATAGTGTGAAAGAGCTTTTTGAGATGTTGTCGCCTCAAAATTACGACAATTATGAGGTAATATTTGTGGATGATTGTTCCAAGGATAATAGTTTTGAAGTTATGAAAAAAATGGCAGTACAACATGCCAATTTCAATGTATATCAACCTGAGAAAAATGGGGGACCGGGATTGGCTAGAAACTTTGGCCTGCAATATGCCAAAGGAGAGTATATCATTTTTTGTGACAGTGATGATCGATTTGAAATCAGTGTGCTTGAAAAGATGGAACGATTTTTGATAAAGTATCCTGATGCAGATATGCTTATTTCTCCACATTACAGATTAAAGAAAAACAAGTCCGATACAATTGATATGTATAACCGGTATACGCATGGCACAAGGGTGGATAGGCGGGACGTTATTCTCGGTCAATTAGCTCCTTGGGCGAAGGTTTATAAGGCTGAAATCATCAAGTCCCACAAAATGGAATTTCCGGCTCGGAGAACAGGAGAGGATATTTGTTTTGTTGTGACTTATATGACGAAATGTAATGTGATATATAAATTTGATGTTGCCTATTATGGATACGTATGTCTGCAATCCTCAATTACACATGGAAAGTCTAAGGAGTTCGAAACCACCTTTGAGATACTACAACCAATATATCATAAACACTTTCCCGATTTAGAGATCACGATGTTTGCGCAAGACCATTTGTTAACAAAAGCTAAGTATTTAACGAGTCACAGAGCAAGTTTAAAAGAATTAAAGGCTTATTTTGCAGAGCAAAATTTAAGATATCCAAATTGGATAGAGTATGTGGATATAAAAAAACAATCGGTGTATAGAAAATGTATATATAAAGCGATATATTACAACCATCCTTTGATAATTTGGCTTATTATGCATGTGCGTAGGCTGATATATTAATTATTTGTATTACATACATTGCATGAGAAAATGGTTTTGATGAAGACCGTGTTAAATACATAAAAAAGTTGAAAACGTGAGAGGGAGAATAGGCTTGAAATCAATAGATTATAAAAGTTCAGATAAAAAAAGTGTGTCTTTTGGTTATTTATATATCGTCGCTTACCTTTTGATTATTGCAGTATGTTCCGAAAGTGAAGCACTCACAAACAATGGTGTTGTTATTCCATTTATAAAAATAGCTCAAGCATACATGCTATTGGCCGTTATCATTTTGGGCGTAATGTACACATTGGTCAAAAAACGCATAAGTGTAGATATTATAACGCTGCTTTTAGCCGGAAGAATATTAATGTGCTTGTTGCCTGTATTATTATATGATATGCCGTCCAGCTATTTTGGAAATTTTATTGTTTCCTGTTTTCCTCTTTTTGTATATTTATTATTTTTGAATTGTGATCTTAATATTGAAAAAGCGACAACTATATTTTTATGGTTTGGTTTGTTTATTGCAATCCAGTGTATATGGGCTTATTTAGTGATTCGACAAAGAGGGTTAGCAGTTTATAGTGATTTGTTTTACAAGAATTATTTTGTTATTCCCGCTGGAGCTACAAATAATATTTCTGCAATTTTGTTACCGTTGACGATAATGGGAGATCAAACCATTAATACAAAAAAATACAGAATCGCCTATGTGAGTTTATTATTATTTGCATTATTTTTATGTAAATCAAGAACCGGACTTATTTTGGCCGTTGTGTATATATTTGTAAAAATATTTATTAAAGAAAGAGGTAAGCATTCTACTTTAAAAAAGTTTTTGATTTGCTGTCTTCCTTTACTAATTATTGTCGCGGGATCAATGTTGTCAGGAACGAGTTTTTTGAATAGTATACGTTCTCTTTTGATGGGATATTCTAGTGAAGGTGGCAGCTTTAACAAGCTTTTATCGGGAAGATTGGTCCTGTTTGAAGATGTTATAGAACATATAAAGGATCACTTCTTATTGGGTAATGGTGTTACTTATGAAAAATTAAACTTTCTTAGATCTCATAACATCTTTCTACAAATTTTATACGAAAATGGAATCGTTGGTTTTTTGGGATTGATCGTGTTTTTATCCTCTGCAATTTATAGGATAATAAAAGCGAAGACAATAAATCGGTTTTTCTACGCATTTTATATAGCAATGCCATTTATATTAATAAATGCAATGGTTGAGGAAACATTACTTGGACATTTTATGGTATTGTTTGGATTGTTATATTTAGCAAATATTAAAAAAGCAAAAAAGGAGATCGTCAGTTATGTTTAAGGATAAAATTTTATTGGTTACAGGTGGAACAGGTTCTTTTGGAAATACTATTGTAAATCGTTTTTTAAAAACGGATATTAAGGAAATTCGTATTGTTTCCCGTGATGAAAAAAAGCAAGATGAAATGCGACACATGTATCAAGTGGAGCATTCTGAATATGCCGACAAACTAAAATTTTATATAGGCGATGTCCGAGATTATAATTCTATACACGGAGCATTTAATGGCGTAGATTACGTTTTTCATGCTGCTGCTCTGAAGCAAGTGCCATCATGTGAATTCTATCCGATGGAAGCAGTGAAAACAAATGTCCTTGGATCGAATAACGTTATAGATGCTTGCGTTGAAGCTCATGTAAAAAAGGCAATCTTCTTGTCAACAGACAAGGCTGCATATCCGATAAATGCTATGGGTATGACAAAAGCACTTATGGAAAAGAACGTTATCGCAAGATCACGACAAATGGGTAAAAATGATCCGGTGCTTTGTCTAACCAGATATGGAAATGTTATGGCTTCTCGCGGGTCAGTAATCCCGCTTTTTTGTGAACAGATCGCAGAGGGAAAGCAATTAACCATAACGAATCCTGAAATGACGAGATTTATGATGACATTAAACGATGCGGTGGATCTTGTATTGTTTGCTTTTAAGAATGGGCAGCAAGGTGATTTGTTTGTACAGAAAGCACCCGCAGCAACGATTGAAACGTTGGCTCAGGCTATCCTGCGCTTAAAAGGATCGGATGTTGGATATAAGATCATTGGAGCGCGGCATGGTGAAAAATTATATGAGGTTCTTGTTACTGTAGAAGAGATGATTAGAGCAGAGGATATGGGAGCGTTTTATAGAGTTTCTGCAGACAATAGGAATCTAAATTATGATAATCTTGAAAAGGGAAATATTGACTTAAATACTATCGAACAGTATCATTCGCATAATACACATCGGCTTACTGTCGATGAAATGGAAAAATTATTACTTAAATTGAAATTGTTCGGAGGAGATTATTGATATGAAATTTTTGGTTCTTGGCTCTAACGGAATGGCGGGACATATGATTTCGCTATATCTTAAAGAACAAGGTCATGACGTATATGGTTTCGACCGTACAACGCCGCGATATGTTAGTGGTATGGCAGGAGATGCGAGAAACACAGACCTCATTAGAGAAATCTTATCCAATGGTAAATATGATAGCGTTATAAACTGTATTGGTATTTTAAATCAGTTTGCTGAGAAAAACAAGGCGCTTGCCAGCTTTTTGAATTCATATTTTCCTCATTTTCTTGCAGAAGTTACAGCGGGAACTGATACTCAGGTCATACATATGAGCACCGACTGCGTTTTTTCCGGAAAAAAAGGCGGATATACGGAATCGGATTTTCGTGATGGTGAGACGTTTTATGATCGTTCAAAAGCTTTGGGTGAACTGGAAGACCAAAAGAATGTCACCTTGCGAAATTCTATTGTGGGGCCGGATATCAACCCGAAGGGTATCGGTTTGATGAACTGGTTCATGCAACAAAACGGAGAAATCAATGGCTATACCCGTGCTATGTGGACCGGTCAAACCACCTTGCAGCTAGCCAAAACCATGGAGATCGCCGCAAAAGAAAAGGTAAGCGGATTATACAACACCGTGCCGGATCATTCGATTTCTAAATATGACCTGCTTAGCTTATTTAATCATTACTTTAGGAATGATGCTATCAAGATCAATCCAATTGAAGGTGTTAATGCGGACAAATCTTTGAAAAGAACCCGATTCGATTTTGGCTATTTGATTCCGGATTATGAAGTGATGGTAATCGAATTAGCTGAGTGGGTAAAGAATCACAGATCGATGTATCCGCATTATAATATTTAAGGAGTTGAAGATGATGTATGATGAAAAATTATCTATAATCATTCCAACAAGAAATAGACAGTTTTATGCTTTTAAGTGCATCACAACTCTTTTGAACCTCCCGTCTGATAAATTCGAAATTATTGTACAAGATAATAGCGACGAGGGATCTCTTCAAGAAATGCTTGGAGATCGAATCGATGGCGTTAAGTTGAAATACGCATATAGTAATGAATGTTTATCATTCTGTTCCAATTTTGAAAGAGGGATTGAACTATCGAGTGGTGATTATATCATTATGATCGGCGATGACGATTGTGTATTTCCCTCGATTATTGAGTTGACTAATACGCTTAGAGAAAAAAAGATTGATGCTGCTGTTTTCACAACACAAACGACATATATTTGGCCTAATGCCGTTTCGGATAATGGTGGCAAATTGGTTGTCAGAAAGAGATTCAATTATATCAAAAAAATGTCGACCGCTTCCGCCTTAACTGCAATGGTTGCATCCGGCAATTATGATTACCAAAAATATCCCTTTCCCAAAATTTATCACGGTATTGTTAAAAGAGAAAAATTTGACTTAGTCAAGGCTAAGACAGGGCATTATTTTGGAGGTTTAACCCCGGATATTTACAGCGCAGTATCCCTTTCATTTTATATCGATAACATTCTCTATGTTAATACACCGTTTACGCTTCCGGGAACTTGTGCAAAGAGTGGCTCCGCCGACTCTCTTACTGGACGGCATACAGGCGAATTAAAAGAGGCTCCACATTTTAAAGGGCATGATCGTTATGAGTGGGATGAGGCGATTCCTTATGTGTATTCGGTTGATACTATTTGGGCCGAGACTGCATTCAAAGCTATTAAAGAAAACGGAAAAAACATTGCTTTAACAGATGTTGAGTATTTTGCGTTTTTATCGTATATTGCTATGAGATCTCCTATGTTTCAAGAACGGATGGCTGATTTTTTTGCAAATCAAACGAATAACACATATGATACTGCGATGATACGTATTAAGCGTGCTTCAAAGCAACTGTCCCACAGATTCTTTATCAAAAAAAGTTTGAATTTTGGTACGCAGATTCTAATGGGCAGAAAAGCTTATACAAATATCAACGATATTGAGATGGCATTAATTACAGCAGCAAAAGATCTCCAAGCTGCACAAGAAAAAGCCATCAAAAAGATTCGGAATTATGAATGGTGAGATGGTGAGATGAGAGTATTAAAAGATATATTTAAGGTGATTGTCAGCAATCTAACAACCATTCTATCTGGTGTTATTGTTAGTTTTTTGCTTCCCAAAATTATATCAGTTTCGGATTATGGCTTTTATAAAATTTTTACGCTATATTTTAATTATCTCGGGGTATTAAGTCTGGGAATAATAGACGGTATTGTTTTAAAATTTGGTGAAAAAAATTACACAGAGCTGGATCACCAAAGATTTAGAAGTTACTTTGCATGGTATTCAATACTGCATATTGTTTTGACATTTGCAATCGTATTGGTTTCTTTTTTTGTTAATGTATTTGATTATAAATTTCTGATTCTTCTTTTAGCCGCTAATCTTATTCCAGCTAATATCACCGGATATTTTCAACAGATTTCTCAAATTACACAACGATTTAAGGAATATTCCATAAGAAAGATACTACAATCCGTATTCAATATTCTTTTAATACTATTATTGTTCTTTTTATACCAAAGCGACCTTACTGTTGTCACATACAAGTTGTATTTGATTGGTTCGTTAGTTGTCAACTTGGCATTGGTTATGTGGTATATATGGACTTACCGCGATATTATTTTTGGCAAGAGAGATCCCCTTTCTTCCACCTTTAAGGATGTACTGTCTCTTGCCAAACTTGGTTTTCCGTTGTTGCTCGCGAATATGTGTTCCACATTATTGATGTCGTTGGACAGACAGTTTGTTAGTATGTTGTTCAACACAGAAGAATATGCTACCTATGCTTTTGCATATAGTATATTATCGCTGATAACTGTTGCCACATCTGCGATATCAATCGTTATATATCCCATTTTTAAGCGAATTGAAAAAAGCTTGCTTAAAGATAATTATAAAAACATAAACTTTATTCTTTTGTTTTTTGTTTTTTTTGTTATGGTGGTATATTTTCCTATGGGATATTTTGTGGAATGGTTTTTGCCCAAATATACATACTCACTTTCTATCTTCAGAATTATTCTCCCTGGATTAGCCATCAGCTCGTCCATCACTGTAGTAACACACAATTATTACAAGGTTTTTGACAAATCTACAGAATTTTTTAAAAAAAGTATTGTGGCACTTGTTGTATCTTTTGTGTTTAACATCATCGCTTTTCTTTTGTTTGGAACAAGAGAATCCATTTCTATTGCATCCGTTTTCGCATTACTTATCTGGTATTTCCACTCACGGAATGGCTTAAAGAAGATTTGTTCCGGAATATCTAAAGATACCATTTATATGTTGATTATGTGTTTGGTGTTTTATGCCTGTACGGCGATTCCCAATTTTTTGTTGAGTGGTCTTCTATATGTATGTGCATATATACTGATTAGTGTAGGCTTGTTCGCACAAAATTGGCGTGCTCTAAAAAACATTTTATTAAACAGACTGTGAAAGAAGAGCATGAACACCTGTTTTTGTGTTGATCCCAGAACGGCAAAAGATAACCAGTTAATTTATATTGCTTTGGAGGATGTATGCGTATAGAAGATATTCTATTCACAACACTTCGTAGTGAAATAAGAGCGGAAGAACTGAACGCTGATATTTTTCAAGATTTAACAGAAGATGAATATAAACAGTTATATGTACTTTCCCAACAACATGATCTGACCCATATTGTTGCCTCCGCTCTTTTGCGATCAATCTCACTACAAAATGAGGAAATAACTTCTAAATTTCAAAAACAAATCATGCTATCCCTATATCGTGATGGACAGAAAGAATACGCTCTTGACCAATTGAGCAATATCTTTGAAGAAGCCAAAATACCACATATCATGTTGAAGGGGGCGATAATCCGAAATCTTTACCCTCAAACATGGATGCGTACTAGCTGTGATATAGATATACTTGTCCCAAAGGGGAATGTCAAAACAGCAATTGAGACCCTGTGTAATGCTGGATATATACGTCTAAAAGATTGCTCAACTCATGATTATAATTTTATGTCACCTAATAAAGTTCATATTGAACTGCACTATACGTTAACACAGGAGGAAGGGCAGCTTACTGCTTCGGACAAAATATTGGATTTGGTATGGGAATCCTATGTTATATTGATTGATGGATATACCTATAGATATAATATAATCCCAGAAGTTTTTTTGATATATCATTTGGCACATATGGCATGTCATCTCGTACACGGTGGATGCGGTGTTCGTCCATTTATTGATCTTTGGCTTATAAAGAAATATATGATCATTGATGATGAAAAACTCTATTCTTTATTAAATCAAGCGAAACTTTTGCAATTTTATAAAATTGCAGTCGATCTAAGTGCTGTATGGTTAGAAAATCGTCAACACGGTGAAGCTACAAAGCGCTTAGAAGCCTTTATATTAAACGGAGGTGTTTATGGTACGACTAGTAATGCCGCAAAAGTTAGAGCTGCTAGTGGTATTGGTAAGATGCGTTCATTTTTTCATTTGATGTTTTTGCCGAAAGAAAATCTTGAAGTGATATATCCGAATTTGAAAAAGTATCCGGTCTTATTCCCATTTTATCAGATTAAGCGGTGGTTTAGATATTTTGACAAGAATAAACGTAACAAAGTAAAATATCTTACCGAACAACGCAACACGGTCACATCTGATGAAATGAATGAAACGGCATTTATGTTAAACCAACTCGGTCTAATATAATTATGAGAGAATCAACATAGCTGATACATCTAAGATATTATGGGTTATGTTGTGGAATGATACAACAGAAAGGATTCTTAATAATGTTCAACACATTAAAAGAAATAGGACAGAAATTCAGACTTCCGGGTGAGATATATTCCTACGATGCCATTACTATGGGAAATATCAATTCCACTTACAAAGTTACATATACGCAAAATGACAACTCATTGAAATCTTATCTCTTTCAAAGGGTGAACACCCATGTGTTCAAAAATCCTGTTGAGATCATGGAAAACATTGACCGGGTAACGACGTTTATCCGTAGCAAATATCCCGATCAGATAACGCTCCATTTTCATCACACAGATGAAGGGTTGAACTATTATCTGTATGAGAAGGATGCCTTTTGGCGAATCGTGAATTACGTAGATTCCATAACATTCAACTCATCCGATGATCTCGGTATTATTGAAGCAACGGGAAAAGCATTCGGAGATTTTCAGACTCAGCTTTCGGATTTTGACGGTTCGATCCTTCATGAAACGATTCCTGATTTTCATAACACAAAAAAGAGACTTGATACATTGTTTTCTCATGTAGCGGATGATCCCTGCGGACGAGTTGCAGCGGTACAGAAAGAGATCGACTATATCGCTTCTGTCCGTGAGAAAGCAGCGGAACTCAGCCTTCAATTTGCCAACGGTGAAATTCCCAAACGTGTTACGCACAACGATACCAAGTGTAATAATGTCCTCTTTGACAGAAAAAACAAGGAACCGATTGTTGTAATCGATCTTGATACGATTATGCCCGGAATGTCTATGTACGACTTTGCGGATGCGGTCCGGTTTATTGCCAATACTGCGGTGGAAGACGAACCGGATACAGCGAAAGTATTCTTCGACACCGCAAAATTCCGTGCATTTGCCAAAGGATTTATCGGTGAGACGTTTGAGTCTCTTGAGCCTGTTGAGATCAACAATCTTGTGAAAGCTACTTTCTCAATTACGATAGAGCTTGCATCCAGATTCCTGGATGATTATATTACCGGGGATCAGTATTTCAGGTGTGCTTATCCCAAGCATAACCTTGTTCGTACCCGTTGTCAGCTAAAACTGGCAAAGGATATTGAACGCAAGTGGGATGAGCTTGAATGGATCGTACAGGATATTATTGAAAAAATGAGACAGACAAACGCATAAAATGATCAAAAAGCACAATATGAGCAATTGATATAATGCTTGGAAAAATAGATAAGGCAGGGAATTCTCCCTGCCTATCTTTTATGAATGCCTTTAGGCGGTTGAGTGCGAAGTGCAAAACGGCTCCCCGCCGTAAAGCTCCATAAGAAAATTATCGAAAAAAAGAGAAACCTGATATAGCCTTTGACCAATTGAGCGTGAAAAAGTTAAGGGGAGCAAGCCATACAACCGCCCTTTCAGGAGCAGCAAAAGAGGTAGGGAGAATAGGGGGAGTATGGAAAGGCCAGCGGCTTGAGCCGCTGGCCGGTATTATTTTGCTTTTAGGGGATGTGCATACCATCCATTTGACGGGTGGCTATGCTTACATTTGCCAAATGCGGTCTGCAAAGCTCTGCGCGTCCTGTGTGCGGTGCGTGACAAGAATGGCAGAGATGCCGTTTTGCTTGAAATATTCCCGCAGCTTGATGCAGAGCTCGTTGCAAAGCGTCTCGTCGAGAGAGGCGAACGGCTCGTCCAGAAGAAAGAGGTCGCCGCCAAAGGCGAGCGCGCGGGCAAGCGAGGCGCGGATTTTCATTCCTCCCGAAAGCTGAGCGGGGTAGAGTGAGGCACTGTCGGAAAGTCCAACCGCCTCCAGCGCCTTTTCAATGCGTCCGTCGGCCGTCTCCTGATCGGAGAGAACCGCCCTCAGATTTTGCTCCAGGGTCAACCAGGGAAAGAGTCGCGGCTCCTGAAAAACGTAGGAGATGCGGGCGGCATTCACGGTGATGCTGCCACCGTTCGGCCGCTTCAAGCCGGCGATCAGATGAAGGAGCGTGCTTTTTCCGCATCCCGAGGGACCCATCACGGCAAGCAGCTCGCCTTTTTTGAGTGTCAGAGAAAGGTCCTCAAGGATCTGCTTTTGCCCGTAGGAGAAGGAGATTTGATCTAAGTGTAGCACAGGTTCACACCTCCTGTTCTGTTGGCTTGCGGTCCAGCTTTTTGAAAAGAGACGTGAACAGCAGCTCGATCACAAGGCTCAAAAGAATGACGGTGACCGTCCATGCGAACATATCGGTTGTCAAGAGATAGAGCTTTCCCTCGCCGATCATCGTGCCGATATGGTTTCTCGGCATCGTGATGATCTCTGCGGCAATTCCCGCCTTCCAGGCAAGTCCGAGAGAGGAACGGCAGGCCGAGACGAAATAGGGCTTGACCGAGGGCAGCACCAACAGTCTCATCCGACGCAAAAAGGGCATTTGAAAGACCCTTGCGACCTCGGAAAGCTGCGGATCGATCTGTGAAAGTCCCTCGTCAAGATTGGTCCAGACGACGGGGAGCACGATCAGAAGCGTGATGAAGCTCGGAACGCTTGCCGATCCGATCCAGATGAATGCCAAAATGATAAAGGAGGCAACGGGAGTGGACTTGATGACCGTCATCAAGGGGAGAACCAGCTCTCGCAGAAGTCGGCTTCGGAAGGTGAGGATCGCGAGCAGAGAGCCCAAGAGGATCGCCGAGAGGATTCCGAAAGCCACGTTCGAGAGAGAATTGAGCGTGATGAGATAAAACTCCGCGGTCTGCATCAGCTCCCAAAGCTTCACCGCCACCTCCGCGGGGGAGGGGAGAAGCAAGGGCTTGCCCACTCCCCACGCCGCGATTGCCCAGACGCCGATCCAAAAGGCGGCGACGAGCAGCGTGCGGATGATTTTTTTTAACCCGGGCTTCATTCTGCGTTGTAGTAGAATGCGGCATCGGGGGTCTTGCCGCCGATCTTGGTGGCATCAATGCCCGCGAGAACGCCGAGATATGCGTCCATGCCGCTCTTCATATCAGCACCGTCCAGATAGCAGACGTTGCACTTGGGGATCGCCTTTTCGGCAACCGTTGCGTTTGCGAAAATACCCGCGTCAACGATCAGCTGGGCAGCTTCCTTGGTGTTGGTGGAGAGATATTCGATCGAGCTCTTGTAGGCAGCGAGGAAGTTTTCAACTGCCTCGGGATTCTCCTCCAGGAATGCGGTGCGAACGACAACGCAGCCCTGCACGAGAGAGCCGGGGGTGTGAACCTTGTCCCACTCTGCGGTCAGATCCATCGCGTTTTTGTAGGTGAATCCGGCCTGCTTGGCGCCGCTGATCGCCATGGTGACCATCGGCTCGGGGAGAACGGCAATTTCCACCGCACCTGCGGCAACGGCGGTACGAAGATCTGCGGGGGCAGCGTAGGAGGTGGAGTCAATGTTGACCTGATCGGCACCCGTTCCCACGGTCAGACCGTTCTTTTCGCAAATGCTCTTGAAGATCATCATGGGGTTCTGCGCGGGGGTGTAGACGGTCTTTCCCTTGAGGTCGTTGATCGAGGCAACGGTGGTGCCGTCCTTGGTCAGAAGATAGAGACATCCGAGCGTGTTGACTGCGAGCACCTTGATGCCGCCGTTGGTTTTGTTGTAGACCACGGATGCGGCATTGGTGGGAAGCGCGGCAATATCAACGTCTCCGTTGATGAGTGCGGCGTTGATCAGGCTGGCATCGGTCTGCACGGTAAAGGTGTATTTTTCAGTCTCAAAGGCATCGTTTTTCGCATCGTTCATCATTTTTGCCATGCCGAAGCCGGTGGTGCCGTTCAGCGTGTAAACACGGATCTCGGTCGGCTCTTCGGGTGCGCAGGCGGCGAAGGCGGCAAGGGAGGTGACGAGCAGTGCCAGAGCGGCGAGGAGGGTCAGGATTCTGAGTTTCATGGTGTTTGTTTCCTTTCTTTGGTCGGATTTTTGAATTTTATTGATAGGCGGCAAGCATGCCGTTGGTATCAAGCAGCTGAATGGTGCGACCGTCCTTGGCGATGAAGCCGTCCTCGGTCAGCTTGTCAAAGGCGCGGTAGAGCGAGGCTCGTCCCACGTCCAACAGGTCGGAGAGCGCGGAGATCGACTCGGAAAGGCGAAGCGATTCCTTGCCGAGCGAGGCGAGATAGAGCGCCAGCCTGCGTTCGGCGCTTCCTGCGGTCAGGTATCCGATCTTGCGGTTGAGATAGCGGATTCTGCCCGAGAGAAAGCCGAGATATTGATACAAAAACGCGTGATCCTCCTCCAAAAGCCGTTTGATCGCACGCTCGGGCATCAAAAATACGCGACAGCTACCGTGCGCACGGATCATGCTGATGTAGGGTGCGTCGCAAAAGAGATTGGCAATGCCGAAGGGCTCGCCAACGCCCAGATAGCGAAGCAGGGTGGTTTTGGAGGGATCGGGGGTGGTGACCACCGCGCTGCCCGAGAGCAGGATCCCGGCTGTTTTTTCGGCGGAGTGCGGGGAGAGAATGATCTCTTCGTCGGCAAAGCACGCGGTTCGTCCGTCGGCAGCATCAAGAATTTCTCTTGCGCGCGGCAGATCGACGCCGTCAAAGAGGGGATTTTCGGATATTTTTTTCCAATCCTTTTCGGAAATCACAATTTCACCTCGATTTTTGTATCATTTGAGACAATTATAAAGCATTTCTGATGATTTGTCAATAGATTTTTGAAAGATTCTTTCAAAACATGAAAAAATCTCCCTTGGCGTGCCTGCGACAAAGCAGGTGCTCCAATTTTAATATTTTTTGTTTTCTACTTGACATTGACGTAACGTCAAGTGGTATGATATAATATAGAGGGGGTGAGGATATGTATCAAAAGCAAATGTATGATATTACAGAGGTTTGCAAGATGCTTGGCACTACATCAAGGACGCTTCGCTTTTATGAAGAGAAAGGCATCATTCAAAGCACCACGCTCGGAACTTCATCTCGCCGACAATATACCGAAGAGCAAATTTCTCATATTAAAAATGTTCTTGTTCTTCGCACATTGGGATTGTCCGTGAAGGTGGTTGCAGAGCTGCAAACCAAAGGAGCAGATCTAAAGGACGCAGTCCTTTCCAAGCGCGCAGAAATATATGCGTCTATTGATTCTCGCATTCGTGAAATCAATCTTTTGAATGAAGCTTTATCTGCGCTTGAATCCGGTAAAGATATATTTACCGAGGGTTGGCAGCTTTCTTCTGCCATGAATGCAGAAGAAAAAGAAATCGCTCGAATTTGTACAGATGCCATTTTAAGCGGAGATACCGACACGCTATATGAGTATCTAAGTTCTCGTTTGGCAGAATATATGCCAAGAGACGTATACCGTGTTGTTCGAAAGGACACTTTAGCTCCACTTGGTGATTTTGTTTCGATTGATAAAACAGTTGCAGACGATCGGGTTTCAAATAAATTATATTGTTTTATCAGATATTCAAAACTTGGTCTTAAGATCACATACGTATTCCACGCTGGAAAAATTGACGGACTTTGGCTTGGATATTATGATATGAATGTGAGGTGAGACGATGAAAAGAATTATAGCTATCATTTTACTTATGTGTATCTTTGCTTTATCCGGATGCAATACCGCAAGCCCTGATACAAATGAAGCAAGTGATAATAATGAGACGATCACGAATGAAACAACGAATATTCCTAACAAAGACATTCCTCAAGGTAGCATTGAGGAAAAGCATTTTGTTTTAGAAAGTAATGGCTATAAATTAAATGCAGTTTATACTTATATTGACGACGGAAATGCTCATCCTGCCGTTTTGTTGATTGCAGGCTCTGGTCCAAGTGATTACGACGAAACTCTCGGCACATTAAAGCCGTTTAAAGATATTGCAAATGGACTTGCTAAAGAAGGGATCAATTCTCTGCGAGTGGATAAAAGGACATTCAGCTATGCCGCAAACTTTGATATAAAATGCGGTATCGAAGAAGAATACCTCGATGATTGTAATACCGCCATTGAATATTTGAAATCACAAAATATTTCGGGCTTGTATTTACTCGGTCATAGCCTTGGAGGTCAGATTACCACCGAGCTTGCCGCAAGTATCGAAGGTATTGACGGTATGATACTTTTCAATAGCTCGGCACGGCATCTTGCGGATATTGCATGCGATCAATATTCTGTGCTTGATTCTGTCAAGTCGGATCGTAGCCAGGTCGGTCTGTGAGCCAAGGAGTTGGCCATTAGTATTGTCTTCCTAAGACCGCTTGGCCTCCGACTTGGTATGATCCTTTTCAATAGCTCGGCACGGCATCTTGCGGATATTGCATGCGATCAATATTCTGTGCTTGATCCTGTCAATAAAGAGTCCTATACCACTTATGCAGAGGCTGCCAAAAACGCAACCGCTTCTTCTGCAAAGGGATACTATTATTACGGCGCGACAGACTATTATTGGGCGTCATATAATAGCATTGACACCGCTCAAAATATTGTTGAGGCTAATATCAACACGCTTATCATTAACAGCAAATTTGATAAGCAATCCTTTGACGAGGACCTCAATCTATGGTCAACGCTCTTTTCAAATTTTGCAAACGTATCCATATGCGTATATGACGACATCAGCCATTTCGGATATAAGATTGATACTACAGATCCTTCGTCAATATATACCCAAGTAGATTTTCCGAGTGAGGTTATTTCCGCTTTTACTGATTTTATAAAAGGAGATTGATGAAAATGAAGAAGATTGCTTTTGTTATTCTGACAATAGTCCTTGTCTTTTCTTTGACCTCCTGCAAAGTAAATT
>JAZSJS010000067.1:0-8857 GCA_045534435.1 Eubacteriales bacterium | reverse complement strand
GCTGACCTACAACACCATTGCGCGTCACCAATCCCGCATTGTGCGCACCCGCATCGCGTCGGTCAAGTCACCTTGGCTTGCCGAAAAGAAGGTCGGAGACATCGTTTCCGTCCCGATCTCTCACGGAGAGGGAAGATTCCTTGCATCCGATGAGCTGATCCGCGAGCTTGCCGCAAACGGACAGATCGCGACGCAGTACGTCGACGAAAACGGCGTTCCCACGGCAGACATTCATTTCAATCCCAACAACTCCGCCTGCGCGATCGAGGGTATCACCTCGCCCGACGGACGTGTGTTTGGCAAGATGGGACACTCCGAGCGTATCGGCAACGGCCTTTACAAGAATGTTCCCGGCGACTTTGAGATCGGAATGTTCCGCTCTGCAGTCAAATACTTCAAGTAAAACAAAACGAAGGGAGGAGGCTTTTGAAAAAAGGCTTTCTCCCTTATTCGATTTCTAAAGGAATATGAAAGAAAAATATCGTTTAGGAGGATCGAAAGGATGATATTTTCGGGAAAAGTAACCGAGGCTTACAGCGGACGTCCGTTGGAGGGAATTCCCGTGAGTGACGGTCAGAACATCGTTTTGACCGATTCCGAAGGGAGATTCAGCTTTGAGGGCTGGGATCGCGCGCACGTGCTTCACGTGGACGTGCTGACCAAGCTGCACAACGATTGGTTTATTTATATCGAAGGCCACAAGGGAGAGTTCAACTTTGAGATCACGCCCGTTGAAACGCCATCCAATTTCTCGTTTTTGCAGGTTTCCGACACCGAGATCGAAAATCAGCCATACAATGAGTGGATCTGGTTCGCGAGAGAAACGGTCAAGGCAGAGCATCCCGCGTTTTTCGTGCATACGGGAGACATTTGCCGCAAGGACGGTATGCGTCGTCACTATCTGCTGATGAACAGCGAGGTGCTTGGCTGTCCGGTTCGTTATACCATCGGCAACCATGATTTCATGGGTCCCGAATACGGTGAGCAGACTTATGAGAAGCTTTACGGCCCGACGTGGTATTCCTTTGATTGCGGCGACATTCACTTCATTGCACTTCCCGTTGGAAAGATCGGCAGATCGGATATGCAGTCCTTTTACACCAAGGACGAGCTTCTGACTTGGGTGAAGAAGGATATTTCCAATATGCAAAAGGGGAAGAGGATCGTCGTTTTGGTACACGATTTTTGCCGCGCGGCGGACGCATTGCCGCGTGAGGATTTCGTTATGAGCGCGACCGAAAACGAGGTCGATTTTGTGGCGGAAGGACTTTTGGCATGGGTGTTCGGACACTCGCACAGTCACGTTTTGCATGAATACGACGGCGTTTTCAGCATCAATACCGGACGTCCGCATAGCGGTGGCGTCGATTCGTCTGCGGGCGGCATTCGCAAGATCTCGCTTGCCAAGCACGCGCTGACGAGCCATATGATCTACAAGGATCTCAAGGAGGAAGCCTGTGACGGCTTTGATTGGCGCACCAAGATCGCCGGATACGTCGGCTTTTCCACCCCGATTCTTGTTGACGGTGACGTTGTGGTCGGCACATTTGACGACGGATATCCCAAAAAATGCGGTGTTTATCGCCTGAGAGGCTCGGACGGCTCGATTTGCTGGAGCTTTCCCACCACGGACGGCATCAAGAACGACGTGGCCTATGCCGACGGCAAGATTTATGCACAGGATACCAGAGGACGGCTGTACTGTCTTGACGTCGAAACCGGCGCGCTTTTGTGGCAGGTGCAGTCCAAGTTCTATTATCGCGGTGACTATACGACCTCCGGAGTGAAGGTTTTCGGAGAGCGGGTGATCACAGGCTCTTCTGGTGATGTTTTTGCTTATCACAAGGATACGGGAGAACTGATCTGGAAGCATATTCCGGGAAAAATTGTTTCGGAGGCGCCCTCTCGCGTTCTGTACGATGAAAAGCGCAAGCAGCTGATCGTGAGCATGCAATGGTCGTGGCTTGCGGCACTTGACATTGAAACGGGAGAAATGAAATGGAAGAACCCCACACTGCCGCTTTGGTTCCGTACGGGAACACCGCTTTTGACCGATGATATGATCTATACCTGCGGCTCTAGAAGCGTTGCGTCGGTCGATCCCGACACCGGAGAGATCGTCAATTCCAGAAACCTTGGCTACGTGATGGACGTCTGCGGCTCTCCCGTGATCGATGGAGACACGCTCTATTATCCCACGGCAGAGAAGGGCGTTTTGGCAATCGACAAGAACACGCTGGAGATTCAAAGACACTTTGCCTGCGGTCAGACCAGGCTCTATACCTCTCCGTATATGTACGGAGATCTGCAGACCGTTGAGGGAACTCCTGTTCTGCAAGGAAATCACCTGATCTTTGCGGCATCCGATGGAACGGTCCGTTTCTACAACAAGAACACGGCGATGCTGGATCGCCTGATCCGCATCGGTTCTCCCGCAACGGTTTCTCCCGTGCTCACGGAGGACGGCGGCATGATCATTGCCGATTTCTTGGGACGTGTGACAAAGTATAAAACGTAAAAGCATGGCGGAGGATCCACATCCTCCGCCTGTTTTATAACAAATATGAAAAAATTTTGGAAATCCATTGACAAAACCGAAAAGATGTGGTATACTGAGAAAAAATGATAGAGGCGCACTTCAAAAAGAGTATCTGCCGTGGAAAAGCCCTTGAGCCGGGCGTTGCGACAGAGAAAGGGTTGGGTGCCGAAGAACGGCGACGCTCGCGTCGATTCTGGCAGCTCGGAGAAGATCCGTCCTGTTGTCGCAGCAATGCGGAGAGCTATCTTATCTTCCCGAATTTTGGTGTGAGCTGTGTTGTTTTTTGACCGCTTGCTCCGATTTTCGGTGGTGCAGAGCAGTGCTTTTCGCGGCGCGGTTCTGCTTTTTTCATGCAAAAAGGCGAATCGCCTCGCTGTGTTTCATTCAAACACAAAAAGAAAGGAAAAAACATCATGAAGAAAACAGTATTTAAAGGCGCGGCCACCGCGATCGTAACCCCTTTGACCGAAACAGGAGTGGATTTTGAGCGCTTCGGCAAGCTGATCGATTGGCAGATCGAGAAGGGAATCGACGCGATCGTCGTTTGCGGAACCACGGGTGAAGCATCTACCCTGACCGACGAGGAGCATCGCGAGGTCATCAAATATGCGGTCGAGCGCGTTGCCGGTAGAGTTCCCGTCATCGCGGGAACCGGATCGAACGACACTGCGTATGCGGTGGATCTGACGAAATATGCTTGCGAGGTTGGCGCAGATGCCGTTCTTGCGGTTACTCCTTACTATAACAAGGCAACCCAAAAGGGATTGATCGCATCCTTCCTCGCGGTTGCAGATGCCAGCACCAAGCCGGTCATCCTTTACAACGTCCCCTCGCGTACGGGCTGCAATATTTTGCCCGCCACGGCTCTTGCCTTGGCAGAGCATCCGAACATCGTTGCCATCAAGGAGGCTTGCGGAAACATTTCGCAGATCGCCGAGCTTGCCGCACTGACCAGAGGAAAATTGGATATTTATTCGGGCAACGACGACCAGATCGTTCCGATCCTGGCGCTTGGCGGCATCGGTGTCATTTCGGTTCTTTCCAATCCCATGCCGCACGAGACTGCCGAGATCTGCCGCAAGTTTTTTGCGGGTGACGTGGCGGGAGCCACCAAAATGCAGCTCGATCTTTTGCCGTTCATCAATGCGCTCTTCTGCGAGGTCAACCCGATCCCCGTAAAGGCGGCAATGGCGGCGATGGGCTTCTGCGACAACAGCCTGCGGTTGCCTCTGACACCCATGGAGCCCGAGCACGAGAAGGCGATGCTTGACATCATGCGTCAGTGGAAGCTGATCTGACGGAGGTCGCACGATGAAGATTTTGATTTGCGGCGTCGGCGGTAGAATGGGCCGTGAGGTTGCCAAAATGGCGCTCGACGGTGTTCGCGGTGCGGTCCCCGTAGCGGGTATGGATATTGTCCCGATCGACACGCGCGAGTTCCGCACTTACACCGATTGGTCCATGGTCGAGGAGACGCCCGACTGCATCATCGATTTTTCCAACCATGTCGGAACCTCTGCGTTGCTTCAATTCGCAACCGAAAAAAAGATTCCCACTGTCATCGCCACCACGGGTCACACCGAGGCGGAATTGGATGAGATCAAAGCGGCCGCGAAGGAGATTCCGATCTTCTTCTCGGGCAACATGTCGCTTGGCATCGCTCTTTTGGTCGAGCTGGCAAAAACCGCGGCAAAGACCTTTCCCGATGCAGACATCGAGATCGTGGAGCAGCATCACAATCGCAAGCTGGATGCACCCAGCGGAACGGCGTTGATGCTGGCGAATGCGATCAAGGAGGTCCGCGAGCGTGCAAGGCTGATCTTTGGCAGACAGGGACACGCCAAGCGCGAAAAGGATGAGATCGGAATCCATGCGATTCGCATGGGAAATATCATCGGAATCCACGAGGTGATCGTGGGAACCGATTCTCAAACCATCACGCTCAAGCATGAGGCACACAGCCGTGCACTTTTTGCCGAGGGCGCGATCGCCGCGGCGGAATTTTTGATCTCCCGTCCCGCGGGTATGTATGATATGAAGGCGATGATCGACGCCGAATAATTGCTTGAACGATAAGATAAAAGGATTGAAAAACAAATGATTTGCAACAATCTTTCCATCAACGAAAACGGACATCTTTGCTTTGCCGGGCAGGATACGACGCTGCTTGCCGAGAAATACGGCACGCCGCTCTATCTGTTTGATGCCGATCGCATCCGTGAGCGCTGCCGTACCTATCGCGAGGCACTGCGCCGCGCGTTCGGGGAGTCCGCTCAGGCTCTTTACGCAAGTAAGGCTGCCTCCTTCCGCGAGATCTATCGCATCATGAAGGAGGAGGGAATGGGAGTGGACGTGGTTTCCTCGGGCGAGATCTACACCGCCGTTTCGGTGGGCTTCCCGATGGAGAAGGCGTATTTCCACAGCAATAATAAGACCGATGCCGACATCGCCTATGCGATGGAGAACGGTGTGGGATATTTTGTGGTCGACAACCGAGAGGAGCTTGACGCGATCTCGCGTTTTGCCATGCAAAAGGGTATTTTGCAAAGGGTGCTTCTTCGTCTGACTCCCGGTATCGATCCGCATACCTATGAGGCGATCGCGACCGGAAAGGTTGACTCCAAGTTCGGATCGGCGATTGAGACCGGACAGGCCGAGGAGATCACGGCATACGCGCTCTCGCTTGCGGGAGTGGATCTTTGCGGATTCCACTGCCACATCGGCTCTCAGGTCTTTGATTCCGACACCTTTTTGCGCGCTGCTGCCATTATGCTGCAATTTGCCGCAGAAATGAAGGAGAAATACGGCTTCGTCACCAAGGAGCTGGATCTGGGCGGCGGCTACGGCGTGCGCTACCTGGAGAGCGATCCCGTCATGGATATTGCCGCCAACGTCGAAGAGGTCGGACGCGCCGTGCGCGCCCATTGTGAGGCATTGGGTATGGAAATGCCCGCGATCCGCATGGAGCCCGGACGGAGCATCGTTGCCGATGCGGGAATGACGCTTTATACTGTGGGCACCGTCAAAAGAATCCCGGGCTACAAAAATTACGTGTCGGTGGACGGTGGCATGACCGACAATCCCCGATTCGCGCTCTACCGTTCGCCCTATACCGTTCTGCTTGCCAACCGCGCACAGGATGCGAAGGAGACCTTCCGCTGCTCGGTGGTCGGCAGATGCTGTGAAAGCGGAGACATCATTCAGGAAAACGTGGAGCTGCCAAGCGACGTTGCACGCGGTGATCTCGTTGCCGTGCTGACAACGGGTGCCTATAACTACTCCATGTCCTCCAATTATAACCGCATTCCCAGACCTCCCATCGTGCTTTTGGAAAAGGGAGAAGACCGCTTGGCGGTTCGCAGAGAGACCTTTGAGGATATTTGCAGAAACGATATTTGATCGTTTTTTGCGGTAAAACCGATAAAAAACAAATTTTCTATTGACAAAAAACGAATTTCGTGTTATTCTGTATTTATCAAATAAAAAAAGGAGGCGTTACCGATGGGAACAGCAGATAAGAAGGTTATCGACGAAAAGATCAAGGCCGCAGAAAAGGCCGAAAAAAAGGCGTTGCGCAAGCGCCAGAAGGAGCTTTTGAAGCAGGAAAAGGTCAGCTTTTTCACCGATTTCAAGAAGTTCATCACCAAGGGCAATGTGCTTGATCTCGCCGTCGCGGTGGTCATTTCCACGGCGTTCAACGCGATCGTCAACGGCTTGGTGAAAAACATCATCACCCCTTGCGTGACCTATTTCACCAGCGGTGTGAGCATCAACGAGTGGGAATACGTTCTGCGCGAGGAGGTTCTTGATGCAGATGGCGCCGTTGAGCTTGCGAAGATCTCGATTCAATACGGCCTTTGGCTGCAGGCAATCGTTGATTTCTTCATCATCGCGCTCAGCGTGTTTGCGGCGATCCGCATCATCCGCAAGACCGAGAGAAGGCTGAATGCGAAGCAGATCGCAAAGCAGGAAGCGGAAGCGGCTGCCAAGAAGGCAGAGGAAGAGGCAAAGGCAGCAGCGGAAAAGGCAGCGGCAGAGGAAAAGGCGGCAGCCGAGAAGGCGATTCGCGACGAATTCTATGCCAACGTCCGCGAGCAATCCGAGCTTTTGCGCAATATTTATGAGGCTGTCAAGAAATAAATACATCTCAACCAAAATCTCCGTGCGAATTGCACGGAGATTTTTTGTGAAAACCTTAAAAACCCTATTGATTTTAATAAAATAATATGATATAATATAAAGGATATCAAAAACAAGGAGGTCATTTTCATGAAAAGCAACGAATCTGCGGAAATGTATCTGGAAACGATCCTCATTCTCAAGGGAAAGCAGGCACAGGTGCGCGCAATTGATATCGTTCACAGCACGGGATATACCAAGCCCAGCGTCAGCCGTGCCGTCGGACTGTTGAAGGAGCGCGGACACATTGAGGTGGACAGCGCCGGATACATTGAGTTGACTGAGGAGGGCGCACTTCTTGCCGCAAAGATTCTGGAGCGTCATCACGTGCTCGTGGATTTTTTGAAGCAGATTGGTGTTTCCGACACGGTTGCAGACGACGATGCCTGCAAGATGGAGCACGTGATCAGCGATGAAACACTTGAAAAAATGAAGGCTTTTTTGACCAAAAAGGACGGTCGCCGCAACACCGAAATGCAAATTCACTTGCTTTGAGCAGGTTCCGATTCTTTGCATTTGCAGAGAAAGGAAATCGGAACTTTGCGCTTGATTGGAGTATGAAGCTTGCATGGCTTGGACAACCTTGAAATGCGGCTTCACAACATTGGAAGGGCGTGAGGATCTATGAAACAGGATCTTTTGAAGAGAATTGAAGAAAATATGTCCTCCTTTTCCAAGGGACAGAAGCTGATTGCAGCTTATATTCTCGCGCATTACGAAAAGGCGGCATACCTGACGGCGGCAAAGCTCGGCGCTTTGGTTGGTGTCTCGGAATCCACCGTGGTGCGATTTGCCATTGAGCTGGGATATCACGGTTATCCGGAATTTCAGCATTCTCTGCAGGAGATCATCCGCAACCGATTGACGTCGTTTCAGAGAATTGAGGTTACCAACAGCCGCATCGGTGACGGGAATGTGCTGGACAAGGTTCTTTTGTCGGATGCCGAAAAGATCCGCCGCACCATGGAGGAGATCGACCACCGCTCCTTTGAAGAGGCGATCGATCGCATCGTGGCGGCAAACACGATCTATATCATCGGCGTGCGTTCCTCGTCGGCTCTGGCGGGATTTCTGAATTTTAATTTTCGCATGGTGTTTGACAACGTAAAATTCGTGCAGACCACCTCGGGAAGTGAGATGTTTGAGCAGATCATGCGGATCCGAGAGGGTGACGTGATGATTGCCATCAGCTTTCCGAGATATTCCAAGCGGATCATCCACGCGGTCGAATATGCCCGCTCCAAAAACGCCGACGTCGTGGCGCTGACCGACAGCGCGGAATCTCCGATCGCGGCGTATGCATCGCAGCTTTTGATTGCACAGAGCGACATGGCATCCTTCGTCGATTCCTTGGTCGCGCCTCTGAGCATCATCAATGCAATGATCGTGGCGGTTGCCCGCAAAAAGCAGGACGAGCTGACCGAGCGCTTGCGGATTTTGGAGGAGGTTTGGGAGCAATATGACGTCTATGACACCAAGCAATCCTGATGCACGACGCGTGGTTGTGGTTGGCGGTGGCGCGGCCGGCATGATGGCGGCGATCACGGCGGCAGAATCCGGTGCCGAGGTTGTTTTGCTTGAGAAAAACGACCGCCTCGGAAAAAAATTGCGGATCACGGGAAAGGGTCGATGCAATGTCACCAACGATTGCGACCTGAACGAGTTTTTGTCCAACGTTCCAACCAATCCTCGCTTTCTTTATACCGCTCTCTCCAGGTTTTCGACCTCGGATACGCAATCCTTTTTCGAGAACCTTGGCGTTCCGCTCAAGACCGAACGCGGAAAGCGCGTATTCCCGCAATCCGACAAGGCTGCAGACATCGTTTCCGCGCTGGAGCGCAGATGCCGCTCTCTCGGTGTTCAGATCCTTCACAAAAAGGTGCAGGAGCTTCTCTTTGCCGAGGAGGGGCGCGCTTGCGGAGTCAAGGCCTTGGACGGTGATGTCACGGCAGATGCGGTGATTGTATGCACGGGCGGAAGGTCCTATCCCACCACGGGATCGGACGGAGACGGCTATCGCTTTGCCAAGGCGGCAGGGCACACCGTCACAGAAATTTCGCCTTCGCTCGTTCCGTTGGTTGCCCACCGAGGGCTTTGTGCATCCATGCAAGTAACGCGGATGGTAGCCATGTCGTTCTG
>JAZSJS010000128.1:0-5302 GCA_045534435.1 Eubacteriales bacterium | reverse complement strand
CGGGCTGAACGGCGGCGATCCCATCGAAGATCGGCACGTTGGCATAGCTTTGCTTGAAAAAGCCCTCCAGGGAGACCTCGATGTGATAGGGCTCGTAAGGCTTTTTATCCCCCGGCTGCTGAGAATTTGCGCGCGGTGGTGCGGGCAGAGAGAGCGCCGGCGTGTTGCCGTCGCGCCCCGACACCTGTGAGGCGATGACGTCACCCTTCGGGGCAGACGTCGTGGGATCGGAACGGCGTACGTTCACCCGCGCCCCCTCCAATGGGATTGCACCGCGCGCGGTGGTGACGTGGACGATCAGATAACCCATTCCGCCGCCATCGCTTGCAAGCTCGTTTCTTTCTTGGCTGTTCATCGGCAGTCCTCCTTTGCTTTTGCTCCTTACTATCCTATGCCGCACACGCGGATTTTGTTCCGATGAAACCAAAGACAAGCGCAAAAATGCCCCGCCAAGGCGGGGCAGGGAAATTATTCGCTGAGTAGCTTTTCAATCTCTTTTCGGTGTTCGACCATACTTTCATAAAGAGTTGATTTGAAGAGGTTTCTTTCTAAAAAATCGTCTAAAAAAGCATCGATCACTTTTTGCGCAATTTTGAATTGAGATCTCGCTTTTTCGATTTCTCCGTTCTTCTGTAAATGTTTTCCGATGATGAGGAGCATATCGATCAAGGAATCTGCCGAGAGGTTTTTCTGCTTTTGTGCAGCTTCATACATTTCCTCGCCTTCAAGCAATCGGGCTGCCATCTCCAATTTTGTAAAATAGATTTCGGGAATATGCTCCAGAGCATCTTTGGTCGATTGGTATTCGCCCTTTGCATGATATGACTCTGCCATGATTCGATATGCGTCAAAGCGCAAATCATCGTGTTTTGTGGTTTTTACGAGTGCTTTACCAATCGTAATTACCTCGTCATGTTTTCCCAACTCCGATAGAACCCCTATCAGACAATCCAATAAAATATCATTTCCGGGATATTTTTTCAAGCCCTCGCGGATCACTTGCTCGGCTTTGTTTTTGTCTGAATACCAATATTTGGTGTGTTCATCGACGATTGCGTCAATGGTTTTTTCGGTTTCATAAAGGTTGAAATCAAAGAGTTCATCGGTCGAAACGCCAAAAAAGGATGCAATCGCGGGGATCATTGTGACATCCGGCATCGTGTTCCCGTTTTCCCATTTGGAAACGGCTTGAAACGATATCCCCAGATAATTGGCGAAAACCTCTTGGGAGATGTTTTTTTGATTTCTTAACGATTTGATTTTTTCTCCAAGCTGTATCATAACAATTACTCCAATTTGTTTTGGATGAGCGCTTACCCTGATACCATTATAACATATTTTTCCCGAAAAACAATCACCTGTTTGGAGAGAATTTTTCTAACGTGGGTTGAGTCTTGAATTTGCTCGAATTTGAATGAGATCCCTTTGTAAAAATCCTTGACAGCCTCTTTTTTTTATGGTATAATAATAAAGTATGATTTCGTCTGTCGGGAGGTGATCGCAGTGCGTTTGGACAAGATGATCTCGGAGTGTGGAATCGCCAGTCGAAGCGAGGTCGCAAAGGCCGCGCGCGCAGGCAGTATCACCGTGGACGGCGCTCCCGTGCGGCGTGCCGACGTCAAGGTCGATCCCGAGCATCAAGAGGTGATCTATTGCGGCACACGCGTTGTGTGGCGCAGGTTTGTCTGGTTGATGCTGAACAAGCCCGATGGCTACATCAGCGCGACCGAGGACGGCAGGGGAGACCCGGTGGTCACCGACCTGCTTCCGGCCGAATACCGCAAAATGGGGGTTTTTCCGTGCGGTCGGTTGGATAAGCATACCCTGGGACTCATGCTGCTGACCAACGACGGCACACTCTCTCACCGCCTGCTTGCTCCCAAGAGTCACGTGACGAAGCAATACGGCTTCCGTGTCAAATTCCAGCTTTCCCAAGAGGACGTTACATCCCTGGAGTCGGGCGTGGACATCGGCGGTTACGTCACAAAGCCCTGTCGGGTGACGCTGAGGGGTGAAAAAGAGGGCATCATCGCCATCACCGAGGGGAAATATCATCAGATCAAGCTGATGATGGAGGCGGTGCACAATCAGATCGTTTATCTGGAGCGCCTGACCTTCGGTAAGCTCTCGCTGGATCCCGCGCTCTCGCGCGGTGAGTGGCGTGAGCTGACCTCCGAGGAGATTCTGCAATTGACCGAATCCGTTCAAGCATAACGGATCAATCCAGCAAATACAGACAGCAAACACAGAAAGGAACCAATCTCGCACATGAACATCATTGAAAAGCTTGCCGAGGAATTCAAGCTCAAGTCTGAGCAGGTCGAAAAGACCGTGGAGCTGATCGACGAGGGAAATACCATCCCCTTTATCGCGCGTTACCGCAAGGAGGTAACCGGAAGCCTTGACGACAACGTTCTGCGTGACCTGAACGATCGCTTGAATTTTTTGAGAAATATTGAAAAGAGAAAGCAGGAGGTTTCGGATCTCATCACCGCACAGGAAAAGATGACGCCCGAGATCCAGGCTGCGATCGACGCGGCACAGACCATCACCGAGGTCGATGATATTTACCGTCCCTTCCGTCCGCACCGCAAAACGCGTGCGTCGGTGGCAAGAGAGCGCGGTCTGGAGCCGCTCGCCGACCTGCTTTGGGCACAGGAGTCCTCCTACGATCCCGCTATCGAGGTGCAGGCTGAGGCTTATATCGACGAGGAGAAGGGCGTTGCAAGCGTCGAGGACGCATTGCAGGGCGCGAAGGACATCATTGCCGAGAACGTTTCGGACAATGCCGAGTTCCGCAAGGAGATCCGCCGCCTGACCTTTGAGTTCGGACTTCTTTCGACCAAGCAGGCAAAGGAGGAGGACTCGGTCTACGCGCAGTATTACGAATATTCCGAACCGCTCAAAAAGGTGCTTCCGCACCGCGTGCTTGCCATCAACCGCGGAGAGAAGGAGGGCTTCCTCAAGGTCGACGTCACCGTTGCCTCCGAGATCATTCTCAATTATCTGTTCGCAGAGGTGCTGCTTGGCAACAACAGTCCCGCGGAAAAGTACGTATCGGCCGCGATCCTGGACAGCTACGACCGTCTGATCGCCCCCTCGATCGAGCGTGAGATCCGCAGCGATATTTTCGATCAGGCGAGCGAGGGCGCGATCAAGGTGTTCGCAGACAACCTCAGCCATCTTCTGATGCAGTCGCCCATCAAGGGCAAGACCGTTCTCGGCTTTGACCCCGGCTACGCACACGGATGCAAGCTTGCCGTGGTCGACAAGACCGGCAAGGTTGTGGACACCGCGGTGATCTATCCCGTCAAGCCCCGTGAGGAGATCGAGAAGAGCAAGGCGATCGTCAAGAGACTGATCTCGCGTCACAAGGTCGACGTCATCGCCATCGGTAACGGAACCGCATCCAAGGAGAGCGAGATCTTCATCGCGGGACTTCTGAAGGAGATTCCGGAGGACGTCAAATATATCGTGGTCAGTGAGGCGGGCGCCTCGATCTATTCCGCATCCAAGCTCGCGGCAGAGGAATTTCCCGAATTTGACGTCATGCAGCGTAGCGCCGTTTCGATTGCGAGACGTCTGCAGGATCCCCTGGCAGAGCTGATCAAGATCGATCCCAAGGGCATCGGAGTGGGGCAGTATCAGCACGATATGAAGCAGTCGCGTCTGGATGAGGCGCTCGGCGGCGTCGTGGAGGACTGCGTCAACGCGGTCGGTGTGGACATCAACACCGCATCCTATTCCTTGCTTTCCTATATTTCGGGCATCAACACGGCTTCGGCGAAAAACATCGTGAAATACCGTGAGGAAAACGGAGAATTTTCTTCGCGCGCACAGCTTCTGAAGGTTCCGCGCATCGGCGCGAAGGCATATGAGCAGGCGGCAGGCTTCTTGCGGGTTCCGGGAGGCAAGGAGATCCTTGACAACACCGGTGTGCATCCCGAGTCCTATGCCGCTGCGGAAAAGCTTTTGAAGATGTTTGATTACACCAAGGCGGACGTGGAGCAGGGAACCATCGGAAAGAGCTTGGGCGACAAGGTCCGCAAGGCAGGCATCCCCTCGGTTTGCGAGGCGCTCGGAATCGGAGAGCCGACGTTGTTTGACATCCTGAACGAGCTGGAAAAGCCCGGAAGAGACGTCCGTGATACGTTGCCCCCGCCCGTGCTGCGCGACGACATCCTTTCTTTAGAGGATCTCAAGCCCGATATGGAGCTGACCGGAACCGTGCGAAACGTTATCGACTTCGGTGCGTTCGTGGACATCGGCGTCCATCAGGACGGTCTCGTGCACATTTCCCAGCTCTGTGACCGCTTTGTCAAGCACCCCTCCGAGGTTGTCAAGGTCGGCGACATCGTCAAGGTCCGCGTGCTGAGCGTCGACGTTCCCAAAAAGCGCATTTCTTTGACAATGAAGTCTCGTTCCAAGGCTTGAGTTTTTAATATATTAAAAACAATCACCCTTGCATCGATGATGAATCCCGCGTTCATTTTGCATCGTTGTGCAGATTGCACAATAAAGAAAGATGAATTTTGGGAAAATAAACTCTTTCTTTTTGAAAGAAAATTTGTTATAATATTGTATGTTGAATAATACTGCCACGTGATATGTGGTAAAAATCAGGAGGATTTCAAAATATGGCAAGCTTATCCTTGAGACACATCTACAAGAAGTATCCCGGCGGTGTTACCGCAGTGTCTGACTTCAACCTTGAGGTCAAGGACAAGGAATTTTTGGTATTGGTCGGACCTTCCGGATGCGGTAAGTCCACCACTCTTCGTATGATTGCAGGCTTGGAGGAGATTTCCGAGGGCGAGCTCTTCATCGGCGACCGTCTGGTCAACGACGTTGCTCCCAAGGATCGTAAGATCGCGATGGTGTTCCAGAACTACGCACTGTATCCTCACATGTCCGTGTTTGAGAACATGGCATTCGGACTGAAGCTGAGCAAGGTTCCGAAGGAAACCATCAAGAAGAAGGTTGAGGAGGCTGCCCGCGTTCTTGACATCACCCACTTGCTCGACCGTAAGCCGAAGGCTCTTTCGGGTGGGCAGAAGCAGCGTGTTGCTCTGGGACGTGCAATCGTTCGTAATCCCGAGGTCTTCTTGCTTGACGAGCCGCTTTCCAACTTGGACGCAAAGCTCCGTGCAGCGATGAGAACCGAGCTTACCAAGCTTCACCAGAGAGTTGAAACAACCTTCGTTTTCGTTACCCACGACCAGGTCGAGGCTATGACGATGGCGACCAGAATCGTTGTTATGAAGGACGGTCTTATTCAGCAGGTTGATACTCCTCAGAATCT
>JAZSJS010000169.1:0-9314 GCA_045534435.1 Eubacteriales bacterium | reverse complement strand
GGCCATTAGTATTGTCTTCCTAAGACCGCTTGGCCTCCGACTTTGAAAGATTCTTTGCCGTTATGAACGCAATCTTCAAAGATGAGTGTCCTCCACCATATCACGATTTTGATTCCGGCGATTGTTATTTGTTACTCGCTCAAGCTTATCTTGCTGTTGGCGAGGAAAAGAAAGCAATGGATGCAGTTGAGAGTTCTATTATGTACTATATAAATTTCTTGAAGAAAGACGCAGACGGTGAAAGCTGCTATCCGATTGTTGTTTGCTCTCCGATTGTAAAGAAGCGTGAATTTAAGCAGAAAATTTGTAAGGACACCATAAAAAAGAGACTGCAAAACAAATTATACGATAAGTGTATTGAGAAACTCAATCAAGATACTCGTTTTGTCGAGTTGCTTGATATAGTGAACAGTATCCAAGAATAGTTTCACCTCGCCCCGCCTTGCGCGGGGCTTTCCTTTGCTTTCTGTATATCAAAAAGCCACCACGAAAACCGTGGTGGCTAATTTCATTTTACCGCTAATTTTGCAGACCTTCGGATTCGGTCTTTTTTGTTTCTTATTTTGCTGTCGTCCAGCGTTGCGCGTTGGAGAGCAGATGAAAGACGGTTATTTGTCGGCCAATTCCCGATAGGCTTCAAAATAGAGGTTGCCCATTTTACGCAGAGATTGCGCGTTGAAATGGATGCCGTCGGGCTTGAGAGGAAGCTCTCCGCACGCGACGAGACGGCAGTTGGGGATCCTGTCTGCCAATTCGCGAAGCGTTTGGTTGAGCGACTGATAGCCCTTCAGGCGTTCCCAACGGTCGGAGATGTGATTGGAGATCTCACCGATGACGACGGGGAGGTCGGGGCGTCCGATGCTTTTTCTGAACTCGGTCATGATCGTCACAAAGCGCTCGGAGTAGGCGTCGAAATCCTCCTGAAGTCGGCAGTCGCTCTCGCCCTGATGCCAAAGGATACCCTTGAGCTCGGTCTCCTTCATCGCCATCTTGGCAAACAGGACTGCTTGCTCAAACAGAGGTGTGCCCGGCATCCACCGTGCCAGCTTGGCGCCGCCCTTGGCGCAGGGGATCAGACCGACCGACTCGCCGTAGACTTTTGCGTATCGGTCGGCAAAGCTTGCGGAAAGACCGACACCGCTGGCGAACTCGTCGTCCAGAAAGCTGTCAAAGTTGATCGGCTCCTCCATTTTGATCCAATGCATCATGCGGTACATGAAGCAAAGATCATTGTCGATTTTTTCGACGTCGCCGAGATTGCCTCTGCCTGCCATATTGGACTGTCCCATCAGAAGAAAGGAATGCTTGGGAAATTGAAGCTCCATGATTGATACCTCGTTGATTGATTTTTTTATCGGAATTCGGTTTCACCGTCTGCAAGATAGACGTGGGTGCGCAGGATCGAATAATGCTCCTCTGCGGGATTTCCGCCCAGGATCAGCCCCTTTTCCTTTGCCGCCTTGATCAGCAGCTCGGGATTGAGGTGCTCGGTGTTTCCCGCGGCAAGCGTGGCACTGATGCGGATCTCAGAGGGACGGTCGGCAAGATGCACCACGTTGATTTTTCGGATGAGCGCGGAGATGTCGATCTCCTTGTCGCCCGATTTGGTCTTTTTGGTCATGAGAAGCGGCGAGGTTGTATAAAGCGCGCGCAGCTGCTCTGCAACCTCGGCATTCAGCGCGGAGGAGTGGATCGCGATCTCGTATTTTGCCCACGCCACGTCCTGGAATTTGGAGGTGGGCTCATAGGCATCCACGATGCGCATTTCATTTGTCAGCTCACGGTTGAGCTGCTCCTTGACGGCAGACGGAGGAATATCGCGGTCGATGCGAAGATCGATGAATTCGCACTCGCTTTCGGTACCCACCGAGAGAGGAAGTCCAAAGATGACCTTGGCGTGCGGGTTGAATCCCTGGGTATACCACATGGGGATCTTGGCTCTCACCAGCACGCGCGCGATCGTGCGCTGCAGATCGAGATGCGAGATGTATTGCAGATCTCCCACCTTGCGGAACTTGATGCGCACCGTCTTGGGAGCGTCAAGCTTTTTCCATTGAGAGATCGCGGATTTTTCGGGAAGCGTGACGTCGGCTTGCGCGCTGGGTGCATCCTGACATCCGGGACAGACCGCACGTGCGCCACCGAGCTTGTTGGCACCGCAGGCGCTGCACTTTTCGCGACAGTTGGGTGTGGTGTTTGCCTGATATGCCTTGGCGCGCTCACGCAGGAAAAACTCCTTGCTGACACCGCAGTCGATGATGTCCCAGGGCAGGACCTCATCAAGACCGAAGGCACGGTTGGCATAAAACGCGGGATCAACACCCGTGCGGGCGAAGACGTCAAGCCATTTGTCGTAATCAAAATACTCATCCCAAGCGTCAAAGCAAAAGCCCTCTCGGCAGGCAAGCTCCAGGCTGTCTCCCAGACGGCGGTCGCCGCGTGCCAGCACCGCCTCGATGCGCGAGACCTTGGCATCGTGGTGCTGATAGCGCACGTGCTTGTTCGTGATCTTGGTTTTGAGGTAGGCTTGCTTTTCGGCAAGCATTTCCATCGTGTCCTGCGCCTCCCATTGGAAGGGGGTGAAGGGCTTGGGAATGAAGCAGGAAACGCTGATGGTGACCTGTACCTGACGCGCGCGGTTGCGGTTGGGATTCTGATAATATGCCTCCGCCACCTTGTCGGCAAGCGCGGCGATGCCGTCGAGATCCTCGAGCGTTTCGGTGGGCAGACCGTTCATAAAATAGAGCTTGACCGCGTTTTTCTTGGCGTCAAACGCGACCTGTACGGCACGGAGGACGTCCTCCTCACGCACGTTTTTGTTGATGACGTCGCGCAGACGCTGCGTTCCCGCCTCGGGAGCAAAGGTCAGAGAGGAGGAGCGCACCGAGTCGATGCGGTTCATCAGATCCTTGTTGAAGCTATCCACGCGAAGCGAGGGAAGCGAGAGACTGACCATGTTGTCGTCGGTCCAGGAAAGCAGCTTGTCGCAAAGCGGCTCAAGGGAGGTATAATCACTGATCGAGAGTGAGGAAAGCGAGATCTCCTCATATCCCGTGCTATCGAAGAGAGCCTTTGCCTGTCGGTTGAGCACGTCGGGCGTTTTTTCACGGACGGGACGGTAGATCATACCCGCCTGGCAGAAGCGGCATCCGCGAATGCATCCGCGGTAGACCTCCAGCATGATACGGTCGTGAACGGTCTCGATGTAGGGCATGACCACCTTGTCGGGAAAATATACTTGGTCGAGATCCTTGATGATCTGCTTGGTCACCTTTTTGGGAATGTCATCGTAGACCGGGGTGTATGCCTCGATCGTTCCGTCGTCGTGGTAGGTGACGGTGTAGAGCGAGGGAACGTAGACACCCGGGATGGTCTTCGCCGCCTCGTGCAGAAAGGCTTGGCGGCTATATCTGCCCTCATCCTTCATTTGGATGTAGAGTCGGACGATGGAGGGGAGCATATCCTCGCCCTCACCGATATTGAACAGATCGAAGAAGTCTGCGATCGGCTCTGCATTATAGGCGCAGGGGCCGCCGCCGATGATCAGAGGGGCATCCTCACCGCGATCCTTGGTGCGGAGCGGGATGTCTGCAAGCTCGAGCATTTTGAGCACGTTGGTATAGCTCATTTCGTATTGCAGCGTAAACGCAACGAAATCAAACACCCCCAAGGGATCTCCGCTCTCGAGCGCAGTCAGGGGAAGTCGGTGCTCGCGCATTTGCTCCTGCATATCCACCCACGGAGTGTAGGATCGCTCGCACCAGATGTCGGGGTGCTCGTTGAGCGAGCCGTAGAGCAGACGCACGCCGAGATTGGACATTCCGATCTCATAGGTGTCGGGGAAGCAGAAGGCAAAGCGCGCCTTGACTTTGGTTTTGTCCTTGATGATCTGACCGTATTCACCGCCGGCATATCTGCCGGGCTTGGATACCGATTTGAGAATCGAGCTGTAATCTTTGATGTTCATTTTTTTATCCTTTTTGACAATTTTCGCGTATATCATTTCTTGGGGGCGTCATTCGACGCCCCGGAAGGTGTTATTCTTTTTTGAGAAATCGCAGCTTTTCCGGATTCAGCTCGGAGAAGGACGCGACGACGGAGACGGCGATCCAAAGCAGCTGATAGCCGAGGATCGGGAGCAGGCTCAAAAGCTGATGACGGCCGAGAATCGAAAGCACAACCGAGGCCGCGGTTGCCAGAAGGGCGGAGATCAGCTGGATGCGCGTGCCGAAGCGGCGCAGTCCGTCGATGCCCCGGGCGGCATAGATCGGATAGACGATGTCGTTGCTTTCTCCGAGCGCGACGGCTCCCGTGTCGACGCTTTCCATGGGCTTGTCCTCTTCGAATCTGCCGGGCTTCACCGCATGGATTGGAACGGCAAGGTCGGAGCGGCTCTTTTGCAGGAAGGTCTCGTCCAGGTTGGGGTCATAGCTGTGGATCGCCACGGCAATGCCCGCGTCCGAAAGGTCGCAAATCAGCTCCTCGAAGGAGGCGTTGGTGGTGTATTCGATCTCATAGCTGAGCTTGAGAACACCGTCGATCGCAACGTACATCACGCTGGTGTTCGCAGTGCGGCGAAGGATCTTGTCGGTGCTTTCGCGCGGTACACGAACGCCGACGCGCTTGAGAAATTCGGCACTGCCTGCAACCATGTGATAGCGGTTATCCACGATCGCCTCCACGCCGTTGTCATGGATGCGGACGATCACGACGGGCGGATCGTTGAGCGTGGTTCTTGCCGATTCTCCGATGCGTTTGAGTGTGCCGCCGAGCTTGCGGAAGAGGATTCCGGCAAGTCGCAGATCGTTTTTGAAGTCGTCTCCCTCGCGAACGGCGATCTCGGTGCACTGCTCTGCGGTGTAAAGCTCACTGTCGCGGAAGATCACCGTTTTGGGCTCGCGGTATTCCTCCACCGATTCCTCACCGAGCAGGGCGCAGCTGCGTTTTGCAAGCAGGCGGTTGGCTCTGGCGATCGGATAGAAATACATCAAACAGGCACTCAGCGGTGCAGAGAGAAGCAGCACGGTCATAAACGTGGAAAGTGCGGAAGGGAAGCTGGATGTAAGGAGTGCATTGACGAGCGCGGAGAGCGTGGAAAGTGCGAACGTACATCCAAGCATCACGTTGAAGGGACGGGCGGCAGACTCCATGCTGTTAAAGCGACGGAAGAAGCCGGTCGTTTGCACCGCCTTTTTGACGTGGTACATATTCTTTCCCAGGTCGTCGTTGATGATCTTGACGATCTTGTCCCCCTGGCGCAGCTTTTTCTTGCGCGGGGCAGAGGGGGCGAGCACGGTCTTGAGGCCATCCTCGGAAAGCAGCTGAAGTACGCGCATCTCGGATGTCAGACGGAAAACGTCGCAAACGGCGAGAATGAGAAAGGCAAAGCAGACGAGGCAGTTGGCCTTCAGCATCTCGGCGTCAATGAAGAAGAGGGCGACGTCGTAAACGGTGGCGATGGGAACGAGCAACGCGGGCACCGAATATGGCGTGGGGGAAAACTTGAAAAAGCTGCGGATTCCCGCGTTGAGCTGCTTGCGGGAAAGCGCGGCGACCGCCCAAAGCGTCAGCATTCCTACCAACGGCAGAGCAAAAGGAAGGGTGGCGGTCAGATCGGTCAGATATGCACCCAAGAGGGAGGGCATATCGGCAAACAAAGCCACAACGGTCAAAAGCAGGGTCAGGCAAAGACGCGCGAAGAGCGATTTGCGATCGCGCAGATATGCCGCACGCACGGTATCCTTCTGCTGTGCGCTGACGAGCTCTTCACCGCGGTAGCCGAACGCGGTTCGATAGTTTCGGTGATTGGCGTGCTCGCTGTGCTTCATATGCTCGCGTTTCATTTGCTTGAGTGCCTCGTGTCCGACCATGCGCTCAAGCTCATTTTCATAGCCAAGCTCAAAGATCATGGCAATGTCATCCTCGGAAAGCGAGCTTGGATAGAGCGGTTGGCCCGATTTTGAGGGAACGGCACGTGCCTCTCCCGATCTCTTTCCGGAGCGACGTTGATCGGAGGTCGGCTCGATGGGAGGCTCAAACGAAATTTCTTCGGGCTCGATGTCCTCCAGTGCCTCGTCAAGCACCTCCTCCAGATCATCGTCGGGCAGCGTCGTTACCGGAATGCTGTTGATGGTGCGGTGACGCAAGCCCTTTTTGGAGCGTGCGAAATCTGTGCTCTGATTTCTTTTCGGCAAAGAAACGCCCGGTTTTCTTGTGCTTGCGGCATTTTTCTTTTGCGAAGCCGAGGCTTTTTGCGGTGCCGTTTTTGACTTTTTTTCAGCAGCTGGCGACGATTCGGACGAATCCTGATCGACAGTCGCGGTGGTTTCTTTTTCTGTTTTCATCATATCATGGGTAGGCTCCGAATAAAGCGACTGTGAGTCGGACTTTGTCTCGGATTTGTTCTCCTTTCCGATTTTGATCGGCTCCGACGAGATCGGATCTTGACGGGTTTGCGGTTCGGGTGTGGGCTTGTCCGGCTTGCGGGGACGGATGACGATTGCCTCCGAGGACTGCGATTTCGGTGTGCTCGGACGAATGACAATCGGTTGCGGTTCTCCCGAATTGGCGGTTGCCTTGGAAAAATCAAAGGCGCGAGAAGGGGGCGGCAGCGTGACCTTCGGTTGGATTCGGATCGGCTCTTGCTTTTTGTCCGGCTGCTTTGTAGAGGTCTTTTCTTCGCTCTTCTGTTCGCGGACGGGCGGAGAAATGCGGATCACACGGTCGGTCTGCTTTTCGGTGGATTGAACTGCCGGCTGCTTTGCGGACGCAGCTTCCTCTTCAAGTGGCAGGGAAACGGTGTCGGCAGGTGCTGCGGGGGCTTTCTCTGCCTCCTTGATCGGCGCTTCTTCGGGCTCTGCCTTTTGCGCGACAGGTTCTTTGGATTTTCTCAGGGAGAGGAAGATCATCGAGTCACCGGTTTTGACAGGCTCGGCTTCCAAATCGGCTTCTGTGTCGGAATCGTCGGATTCCGAGGTGTCTTGCGCGAGGGGTGCTTCCTTTTCCGATTCTTCGTCGGGTGTCGGTTGCATTTCCTCCAAGGCATCCGAGATCGATGCGACCTTTTCCTTGGACTCCGACGGAGATGCTTCTTCCGGTTCTTCGATTTGAGAGATCGGAGGCGGAGAAGAGGGGAGGGGCTCTTCCTTTTGCGTTTCCTCGGATTTGATTTCAGCCGTCGTTTCGTTCTTCTTTTTTGCGGACTTCTTTTTCTTTGGCTTTTCCTCGGTTGAGGTGAAAGTGGCGGATGCTTCCTCCGATTTTTCCTCCGATTGCATCAAAGTGGGGGAATCTTCTTCGATTTGTGCTTGATTTTGATTCGAAGTGGAGGAGCTTTCAAATATTTCTGCCTCGTTTTGATCCAAAGTGGGGACGTTCTCCGGAATTTCCTCTTCGGTTTCGGTCGAAGTGGGGGAAGACGTCTGCTTTTTGTCTTCGATTTGGCTCGAGGTGGGGATGCTTTCCTGGATTTCCTCATTTTCCTCTTCGATCGGAGAGGTGCTTTTCTTTTTTGACTTCTTTTGTTTTTTTGCGGGGGTCTCCGCCCGTCCGAGCATGGCGGCAAGCTGCCGACGGAATTTTTCGTCCTCGGCATCCTCCTCTACCTGCTTCTTCTTGGCGGTGGCTTTGGAGGAGGTGCCAAGATAGGATTCCTGTAATTTTTTCAAAAGGTCTGCGACCGATTGCCTGTCGTCACTTTTTTTCTTTTTCATGGCATTCTCCTTTCCGCCCCGATCCAAGAGACTGATTTGATACGCTTTTTATTTGCTATGCTGCTGACGCGCGACCTCGGCCAGCAAGATCGCCGCCGCGGTTGACACGTTGAAGGAATTGACCTTTCCGTACATGGGGATCGATACGACCCCGTCGCAGGTTTTTTTGACCAATTGTGAGACACCGTTGCCCTCACTTCCCAGAACGATGGCGCAGGGACCTGTGAAGTCGGTGTCGTAGACGTTGACTCCGCCGGCCTCGGCGGCATAGGTCCAGATGCCCTTCTTTTTGAGCCATTCGACCGTGGATGCGATGTTTGCGACCTTGGCGATGGCGAGATGCTCGATCGCACCCGCGGATGCCTTGGTGACCAGCGGTGTCAGACCGACGGCGCGACGCTTGGGAATGATCAGTCCGTGCGCACCGCAGCATTCGGCGCAACGGATGATGGCGCCGAGGTTGTAGGGGTCGGTGATGCCGTCGCAGATGACGACGAGAGGCGCTTCACCGCGCTCCTCTGCAACCTTGAGAATGTCCTCCACGGTGCAGTATTCCTTTTCTGCGGCAAGCGCGATTACGCCTTGATGGGGGGCATATCCCGCCATGTCGTCCAGCTTGGTCTTTTCAACCTCGATCACGGGGATGCCTCGTTCGATCGCTTCGGCAACCAAGACGACGATCGAGCCCGTACGCTCGCCGCGCTGTACCATCAGCTTGTCGATCGAGCGGTCGGAGCGCAAAAGCTCGCGAACGGCGTTCCGTCCGATGATGGCACCGGTCTCACATTCTCCGTGAATGCCGGCGTCGGCGGTGTCGGCACTCACTTTTTTGGGGGCAGAGGGAAAAGATTCTCTTTCTCTGCGTTCAAAATTCGAGTGGCTTCCGCTTTTGGGCTGATAGATCCTTTTTTCGGCATATTTTTTTTGTCCGCCCCGCGCGTTACGGGAGGTTGCGGGGGAGCCGTTCTTTTTCTTGGTTTCCATATGTAAACAGAGGTCCTTTCCGTAATCGATGATAACATATTATATATTATAACATGAAAAAATTCATTTGTATATACGATTTTCAAAAAAACTCTTGTTTTTGATCGAAAATCGTTCGACGCATTCCGCGAAAAAAGGACAAATCATCGAAAAAAGCGTCGAGAAAGCGCGAAGAACGACGGCAAAGAAGGGAGAGTATTTTTTGGAAAGCGTGAGAAGATCTGAAAAAACTTTTTGAAAAAAAGAAAAAAAGCACTTGACAAACCGATTGCGTTGTGATACAATATATGGGTCGGCATGGAGAGATGGCTGAGCTGGTCTAAGGCGCACGACTGGAAATCGTGTGTGCGGTAATCCCGTACCGAGGGTTCGAATCCCTCTCTCTCCGCCACGCAGAAGGCACCCAAATGGGTGCCTTTTTTGCGTGACGGAGAGAGAGACAGTGCCGAGCACTGCCTTGCAAGGCAAGGCTAGGGTTCGCATTCGCCGCCCGAAGATCGGGGAGCTTGCTCACCAGGCGCAGGGCGAGCGAATCTTCGGTTCGCTTGCGAAGCGAATATCCCGCTCCATGCTTTGCTCACCGAGATTCTGCCGCCACGCAGAAGGCACCCAAAGGGG
>JAZSJS010000105.1:0-3954 GCA_045534435.1 Eubacteriales bacterium | reverse complement strand
GATTCTCTCTTTCTGCGCATCTCCCCGCCCCCCCGCAAACAGAAAGCAGCCCGCGAATGCGGTCTCCTTTCTGCGAAGCGTTTCCATTATCTTTCACACCTGTAAATTATCTACTATATCAACCTGAATGATTTTTTTGCCTTCACAACTCACTTTGCGAAACACTCCGTCATCACGCCATGGCAATTCCAAGCATAGATCGTAATGAATTTCGGTCTTGACCTCGCGCGAGAACAGCTCGTCGATGTAGCAGCCGAAAATGTCAGCCATGATCGGCAAAAAAGCAACGTCGGGTGCGGATTTGGCATTTTCCCATTTGGAAACCGCTTGGAAACTAACGCCCAATTTTTGCGCCAGTGCATCTTGACTTAACCCGCTTTTCTTTCTATACTTTAATATATTTGCTGCCAAAACAATATTTACGTTTTCCATATCGTCAGCTCCTTTCGAGTTAATTATATCACATATAATCCATTTACACAATCAATCAACGGTTTCATTTTCTCAACCCGTGGTTGAGGATGGGAGGCAAAGAACAACAACACAGTCCTCCGCACACGTTGTTTTACAGTCGGATTTCGGCAAGAAGGCTTTGATACTCGACAAACTCACGGTCGTTCGGCAGGGCCTGAAGGACAAAGGCGATGCGCCCGCGCAAGGAGAAAACGTATTGCCGCCGATCCGTGATTCCAATCTTTTTCAAGTGCTCGTCAAGTCCAAATTTCTTCAGGTAGTAGATCTCTTGGCGGATCTTCTTTTTATAATCCTTTGTAAGATTCATCTTCTCATTGACAACGATGCCCGTCACCACCTGCCGTTTGCACGTGGGAACAACTGCCGTTTTGCGATTTTTCAAAAACAGCCCCAGCTTACAAAGCTCGCCTTTTACAAAAGCGATCACTTCCCGATCGTCAAAATTCCCCGAGAACGTCATGTCGTCGCAATATCTTGTATATGCGATTTTTTTCTTGGTGCAAAACGCTCCGACCGTCTCATCAAAATCATACATAATGATATTGGTGATCGCCGGGGACGTGGGAGCGCCCTGGGGCAGTGACTCCTTGTAATAGCAAAGCATCGTCAAAAGAATTCGAACGGGCTCTGAAAATTTCTGTTCGCAAAACACAATATCCTTCACCTGCGAATACAGGATGTGATCGAAAAAGCCCTCGATATCCAGCTTCAAAATCTTTTTCTTTCCGACGTGCGGCAAGGCGTTCTGCCAAATATTACTTCCCGGCCGATAGGCCTTGGCATAGCTTGAAACGGGATATTGTATCAAAATGTGATCGGCAATCGATCTCTGAACCCTTTTCAAGATCAAATCGGGGACGGAGAGCTTTCGTTTGCTTCCGTCACTCTTCGGAATCAACACGGTGTGATAATGCTTTTCAAGATGATTGCTCAAGCCGTACAGAGTTCTCGCCGGAAAACCCAAATCCCGCTCAATGGAAGCAAGCTCTTTATAAACGATCATACCTGCCCTCCTTTCCCCGTCAAACAAACAGAACAACACCAAACTGCATGTCAAAACGCACAGCCGCAGTTTAGCAAGGCGAAGCTTGCGTAGCCTTGCTGCAATCTACGGCGAGCATTTCGGCTGAGTGGAACAAGCCCGTGATGCAAAAGCCTTCGAAGAAAGCCTTTTGCAGGGCTTGTGCAGCGAATGAGATAACCGTGAGTGAAAAGATGGCGACTCGCCATCCCTTTCAAAATGAAATACACTGTTGTTCTGTGCTTCGCATTTTCAATTCTATCAATCAGAAGCTCTTTTTTCTCCTTGCTACGGCAGCCGTCCTGAAGGCAGTTGGATTGCATCCGAAGCGCTCTTCAAACCTTCTGCTGAAATGCTGCGTTGTCTTGAATCCGCATCTTGAAGCAATCTCCTTGACCGGCAGATCGGTAAACTCCAAAAATCTCTTCGCAACGACAAGCCTGTGATGCCAAACGTATTCGATCGGCGTCATCTCCAATTCCTTTTTGAAGAGCTGCGTCAAGGAGGAATGACTGAATGACGCCGCCTTGACAACGTCATCAAGCGAGATCTCCTCGCGATAATGATTTTCGATATAAATCACCGCTTTCCTCAGATGGGGATTCAGAATCCGATTTGCGTTCCCAACAGAATCATTTTGTCCGATCAAGCCGTACGTTCTTTCCAAAATCAGCATCATTTCCATGAAATAGGATCTGCTTCGGCAAGACCAATACCAATCCGGTTGCTCCTTCAATTCGTTCTCCAACATGGAGAACAATCGCTTCAGATGATCCAAGCACTCGTCAAAAATCGGGAATACATACCGAACCGTATCGGTAAACGGCTTCAATAGGAACAGATCATGTGCCAGAGCAAGCTGTTCATAGCATTCACTATGCACTCTCAAAAACGTCATATTGATATTCAAAAACGTCGGCTCGAAATAAACAGAATCGCATTTCAAACCGCGCTTTCTGATGATTTTGGGAGACTCCGATTCATCAAAGCACACAAAGCACGGCCCCATCGCCTCAAAGGATGAATCCCCGATTTGAAAAAACGCGCTACCTTCGTATATCATGATCAACCCAAAGCAGGCATCCTTCATATTCAAATCCCGCAAGGTGTCGCCTTTTACACATCGGATCGGAACGATCCTCCCGACGTCACGGTTGCGTCCAACAGTCTGTGGCTTCATCTCATCACCTCCCAATGATCGCAAAGCTTGATATGTAAATATTATAATATACTTTCTCTATTTAATCAATACCGATCGCAAAAAACGCTTACAGATCACAGCACTTTCTTTTTGATGACTGTTCGGTCAAATTATTTATAAAAAATCTTCGTGTCTATCCTTTTATTTCACCGCACCCTGAATGGCATTCAAAAAATCGCGGTAGTGATAGTCGTTTTTCGCAAGGACAGTGATTCCATGGGGAGCGCGCTTGGTGTAGAGCGTCAGCTCCACCACCTCCTCATCCCCGGGATCCACCTGCAGAGTCACGCGAAATGCCCTTTCCTCCTCCGGCTCATGCAAACGGATCATTTCATAATCAATGGGCACCGCCTTCAAAAGCGACTGTTTGGCGATCATCAAAAATTTCTTGTTGCCGCGCTTGGCAAACAGAAGACCGGTGGGATATGGATAAACCACGTCACGCCCCACGCGGCGCCGCAGCTTCATTCCCCTCACTTTGCGATAGCCGTGGAGAATGACAAACTGTTCCGTGTTTCGAATCTCACTTTCATCACTCATTTGACGTTTGATCTCTTCGCGGAATTTTGCGATCACACGCATCATCGCTTGGTCGGAGGGAGCGGGAATCATTGCCACAATCAAAGAGATCACCAACAACGTCAGACTCACCCAAAATGCGGGCGGTACGAATCTGGTAAGCGTCCAAGCCAACGGGATGATGGCCATACGCGCAGCCGTGGTGATTTTTCCCATGTTGTAAAAGAATAAAATGCCTCGTTTCATCCTCAATTCTCCTCGTAAACTTGATACGCAACTATTATAATATACTTTTTTCGTTTCATCAATACAGATCACACAAGAAAACGATTATAGATAACAACACTTTATTTTCAGACAACGGTCGGATTGAACGTGACATCACTCTGCTATGATCGCACCACAATCCAATCCCGACAAAAAGGGAACGCATCGCGCACCCTTCGTTTTGCCTCCCCAGAACGCGCTTGCGCGTTTTTGGGCATCGAACCAAAGAGACACACTCCCCCCGCCTCTTCTTCCATATTGTACTCCTCACGTCAATTTTCCATGTCAAATTTCCCCCTCGGGGATGCGAGAGGGTGACCGCGCTACCGCGGTCAGAGAAGTGGGTGGGGATTGGGAAAATCTTAGTACAAAGTGCAGCCGTAGGCATCGTACCAAGCGAAAGCATACGAATGCCTTCGGCATTCTTTCGCCGCGAATTTGCGACTCGTCGCAAAGTTCGCACCTGTCGCGC